>JBEGOG010000008.1:0-12978 GCA_041182125.1 Pseudomonadota bacterium | reverse complement strand
CCGCGCCCTATGGTCTGTGTTCTGGGCTGGCGGTCTGGTTCTGCTCGCGCGGCAAGGCGGTCAGGTCATGACCATCCTGCGCGATCCCAAGCTGATGGGATGGTTGACCCTCTCGGCCTTGCTGATCGGCCTGAACTGGCTTTTGTTCCTGATCACCGTCAATAGTGGCCATACGCTGGAGGCCAGCCTCGGCTACTATATCAATCCTCTGATGAACATGCTGGCGGGCGCGCTCCTGTTTCGGGAAAAGATCAGCCGAGTGGGCATGGTGGCCATCGGTCTTGCGGTCGTGGGCGTCTTGTTCCAGACCGTCGCACTGGGCCATCCGCCCTTTATGTCGCTGGCTCTGGCGCTATCCTTTTGCCTCTATGGCATCTTGCGCAAACAGATCGCCGCCGATGCGCAGAGCGGCCTGTTTATTGAATGTCTGATCCTCACCGTTCCGGGTCTGGCCTATGTGGTTTGGCTCCAGATGCATGGCCAAGGCCATCTGGGTCAGGGCCTGAGCGCAACCAGCCTGCTCCTGCTGCTCGGCCCCGCGACCGTAGCCCCCTTAGCGGCCTTTGGCTGGGCGGCCCGGCGCATTCCGCTATCGACCATGTCCTTCTTGCAGTTCATCGGCCCAACGGTGCAGTTCGCGATCGGACTGGCCAATGGCGAGGCCTTCACGCCCCTGCGCGCCCTATCCTTCGTCTTTATCTGGACGGGTGTGGCAGTCTTTGCTTGGGGCGCATGGCAGAGGTCGCGGCCTCAAGGTCAAGCCGCGACCTAAGGTTTCAGACCCGCTTGAGCGGACCCACGCCTCCACCCTGTTCGGGTGCTACGACCCACGTCGCCAAGGTCTTGGTCTCAAACTCTTTGCGCAAAACGGTCGAGACCGCCATCAGTTCACCGCGTGCACTGTCCTTGGTCAGGGTCAGGAGCACAAAACCCTTGGCCGCTTGGTCGGTGAACAGAACCTCTGGATTGCGAATGACATAGGCCTCGTTCAGAGGCGCGTCGGGCATAGCATCGCCATAGCCAGGACTGGTAATTCCGGTCGTGCCGAACTCGGCTGCGACACGGTTCTTGCCAGACGCGTCAAACAGATCATTGACCCAAAAGGCGTGGCTGTCGCCCGACAGGACGATCGGATGGGCCTTGGCGGCCTTGAACAGGTCATAGACCCGCTCGCGGGCGGCCGGATAGCCATCCCAGCTATCAAGATTGCCGGGGATCTCTAGCGCCGTCAGTTCAGCGGCCTTGGCAAAGCGCGCGCGATAGTTTTCGGGAATCTTAGCCAGCATCGCCGCCCAAGCCTCAGGCCCCATAATCTTGGGCAGTTGCGGGCCCTTGACCCGAGCCATGACCACCTGATTGCCGAGTACCTGCCAGGTCTGGCCCGCCTTGACCGAGCGGTCGAGCTCTTGGCCTAACCAAGCCTCTTGGGCAGGGCCCATCAGTTGGCGTGAAGGACTGTTGAGCTTGGCGTTAAAACCGGCCAGGTCGGGCACAAGCTTTCCATCGGGGCCCTTGACCAACAGGTCTGCCTCATAGGTCAGTTGCTCATCACGTGCCGACAGGCGGGTTTCGGTCATGATCAAGGTCGCGATATCACCGAACGAGAAGGACCGGTTGATCGCCGAGAGGGACTGTCCCGGAGCGGGATCGCGGATCGGCATCCACTCATGATAGGCCCGCAAGGCAACCGCCTTGCGCGCGGCCCAATCGCCTTCGGTCACCGGCTGGTGGTTTTCGGCGCCATTGGTCCAACTGTCATTGGTCGTCTCATGGTCATCCCAAACCACGATCCAAGGGGCGCGAGCATGGGCGGCCTGGAGGTCTGGATCACTCTTGTAGAGCGCGTGCCGGGCCCGATAGTCCGAGAGGCTGACAATCTCGTGGGCGGGCTCTGTTATGCGCCCGATCTTGGCTCCAATGGACATGCCATAGTCGTCGGGCGCCGCGCCATATTCATAGATATAGTCGCCCAGATGTAGCACAGCATCGACCCGCTCGAGCTTGGCGATGGCCTGATAGGCGTTGAAAAAGCCCGCCGGATAGAGCGAGCAGCTTGCCACGGCCAGCACCACATCCTTCACCGAACCCGTCGGCAAGGTCCGTCCCCGGCCCACCGTTGAGGTAACGCCCTGGCAGATGAAGCGGTAGTGATAATCCATGTTTGGCTTGAGGCCGCCAACATCGATCTTAACGGTGTAATCCCGCGCTGGGTCCGCCAAAGTTCGGCCCTTGGCGACCAACTGCGTAAAATCGGCATCGGTAGCGACCTGCCACTGAACCGGCAAACTCGTCGTCCCTACGCCTGACACCCGGCTCCAGATCACCAAACGGTCAGCCAAGGGATCGCCGCTGGCGACACCATGGGCGAAGGATGGTTTGCTGTTCGACTTGGCGGCCACCGCTGCGGGGGTACCCGCGGCAGCAGCGCTCATCAGGGCCAGGGCCTGGCGGCGATCAAGGGTCATATCGTGTGTCCATCCCGATTGGTGTTCTGGTAGCCCGTTGTTGGCCTAGTAGCTAATGGAGAAGGATGCCCCAAAATAACGGGGCTCGCCAGCGATGAAGGTGGGGATGCCAAAGGCACCGCCCGTATTGCCCGCATCCTTGATATAGTCTTGATCCAGCAGGTTACTGGCAAAGGCTTCAAGCTTCCATTTGGCATCGGTAGGCTTGAAGGTCACCCGCAGATTGAGCAGGCCATAGGGGTCTTGGAACTCGTCTTGGACCCTGTCGCCCGTGCTCTGCAGAGCCGGAATGTCGTTGTCATTGTCAAAGAAGAGCTTGGACTGCCAAGTGTAGGTCGGTGTTATGGAAATGGCCCCTCCCGCAACTGGCATTTCATATTTGAAGCCGAGCGAAACGCTGTTGTCGGGCGACAGACGCCACTGGTTGCCCTTAAAGCGGCCATTGTCAAACCGGGCTGGGCCATGGGCATAGGTGCCGAAAAGGCGAAGTTGGTCGACCGGACGCCAATTGAGCTGGCCTTCAAAGCCCGTTGAGGAGGCATCGCCCGCGCTGATGGTCTGGAACACGCCCGGCGCAACTTGGATACTGGTTTGGAAGTTCGTGTAGCTATAGCGGTAGACCGAGCCCTCAAGACCGAGGCGCCGGTCGAACCATTGGCTCTTAATGCCCAGTTCGTAAGAATCAACGATCTCGGCTGCAACGGGTGCGAACCGGACATTGCCTTGCGGTGCCAAGGGGGCGGCAACAGACAAGACCTTTGGTCGGCGACCCCGGGCATAGGAGGCAAAGACGCTAAAGTCCTGTGACACGGCATAGCGACCGACCACGCGGTAGGTCATGCCCGAATCGCTGAGAGAGCTGTATTGCGGCTTACCACCCGGTGTCGTCTGCAAGAAAATGCCGCGTGCAGTGGCAGGGTCGGCAGCCCGAGCGGCCGAACCGCTGGTCAAGACCGAACCGCCATTGTCCAGCGTTCCGCGATAGCCCGAGCGCTTATCCTCGCTTGTGTAGCGAAGGCCTGCGGAGATTTCGAAGGCGTCAGTCACCTTGTAGGTCGCATCGGCGAACACGTCATAGGAGGTGGTCCGACCATAGTTCTGGAAGGTCTCTCTATGGACAAGCTTATAGGCACTCAAGGCCGGGTAGGCATTGATCGCTTCCAGCGACCCCACATTGGGGGCAACAAAACCCAAAAGGGCGCTGAGGGCGGGATTTGAACGGACCGCATAGACGCGCTCATTATATTGCAGCGGCACCGCCTGCGAGCCGTCTTCGTAGAAATAGCCCACACCGGCGAACGCGCTAAAGCGCTTTCCGCTATCATAATTGACCCGGATCTCCTGGCTGTACTGGTCGCCACGCGCATCTTCGGCGAAGACGAACAGGGGCAGGGAGAAGCCGTCTGCATCGAAGGTTTCCAGAGACTCAAACCGGCGGAAGGCTGTGGTCGAGGTCAGGTTCAGGTTTTGGTTGATTTCATAGGCCACGATGCCGGTGACGCCCCAGACCGTGCGCTCCAACCCAAGGTCACGGCCACCCATAAACCCGTCGCTTGAACCAAGGGCGGCACCAGAATTACGGCCCAGATCGCCAACAACCTTGCCCGTCAACGGCTCGGTCGGCAGATAGGTCAAGGACTTGAACGAGGTACCGGTCGGATTATCGGTCTGGTGATTGAAAATCAGATCGCTGGTCAATCTTTCGCTGGGGGTCCAACGCAAGGCTAGGCGATAGGCCGCTGTGTCGGTGGAGTTGAAATCCTGGCCGCCCAAGGCGTTCTCGACAAAGCCGTCGCGCTTCTTAACGCGGCCAGCCACGCGAAGGGCCAAGGTCTCGCTCAGCGGAATATTGGCCATCGCATCCAAGGACCGATAGTTGAAATTGCCCACTTCGAACTTGGCTGATCCGGCGACGCCCCGCGTAGACGCCTTGTTCTGGATAACATTGACCGCACCAATCAGAGCACTGCGACCAAAGAGGGTCGATTGAGGACCCTTGCTGATCTCGATCCGCTCATTATCAAACAGTTCGACATAGGAGCCGCGCGACTTGGAGATGGACACGCCGTCTTGGAAAACCGACACCCGGGGCTCAACCGTGGCGCTGCCGTCATCCGAGGTAACGCCGCGCATGACAAAGCCGGGATTGTTGGGTGACTGGTTTTGCACCTCGAAGCCGGGTACAAAGGCAGAAAGTTCTTCAAACTCTTGAACGCCTATCTCATCAAGGAAACTGCCCGAATAGGCGGTCAGGGCAATGGGAACATCAATGGTTTTTTGCTCGCGCTTTTGAGCAGTAACGACCAATTCTTCGACTGATCCAGAATTGACCGATACCTCTGCATGGGCCGCCGTGGCGGCGCTCAGCACCAATATACTGGCCATTGAAAATGACCGGATACGCAAGGAAACCATGATTGTGACGACCCCAAGAATGAAACGCTTGGGTAACCAGCTAGATCAGTCCGGTGTCAGTTTCGCTACAGGACGGCAAACCAATTATGATTAATCCATGGTAGATTTATTACAGTCCGATGCGGGTGACGGCTTAGAGGATGAGGCCCTCCAAATCGTCATCTCGCCAGAAGCCTCGGGGGATCGGTTGGATCGGGTTTTGGCCGCGCATGTCCCGGATCTGTCTCGGGCGCGAATTCAGGCCCTTATGGGGCAAGGGGCCCTGTTTCTTGAGGGCAAGGCGGTCAGTGATGTCTCAGCCAAGGCCAAGGCTGGGACCTATGTGCTGGTGATGCCGGCACCGCTGGCGGCACTTCCTGCACCCGAAGATCTAAACCTCGTCGTCCTGTTCGAAGATGCTCACCTGATCGTTGTCGACAAGCCTGCCGGTATGGCCGCTCACCCTGCGCCGGGCACGCCGTCTGGCACGCTGGTCAATGCGCTCCTGCACCATTGCGCGGGCAGCCTGTCTGGCATTGGCGGCGTAGCGCGGCCCGGTATTGTTCATCGGCTCGACAAGGACACATCCGGCGTCATGGTCGCGGCCAAGTCAGATGCGGCCCATGCTGGCCTTTCAGCCCTCTTTGCCGCCCACGATATTGACCGGGTCTATACCGCCCTGGTTCGGGGGGTGCCCGAGCCTCAAGCGGGCCTGATCGTCACCCAGATCGGGCGATCTCCTACAGACCGCAAGAAGATGGCCGTCCTCAAGAGCGGTGGGCGCGAGGCCATTACCCGCTACACGGTCGAGCAGATCTTTGGGCCTGAGGCCAAACCCTATGCAGCGCGGATCAGCTGCCGACTAGAAACTGGACGAACGCACCAGATCCGGGTTCATATGGCCCATAAGGGCGCGCCCTGCTTGGCCGATAGCGTCTATGGCGGCGGACCGCCCGCCCTTGCCGTGCGCGAAGCCATCGCGGAGGCCGGACTATCGCGCCAAGCTCTTCATGCGTCGGTTTTGGGCTTTGTTCACCCGATTACCGGCGAAAAGCTGAGATTTGAGACCCCGTTGCCCCCCGACATGGCCCGCCTCGCCGCTCTGCTGCATGCGCCATAGGGTCAGGATGTCGAATTTGTAATGTCGGCAACGCCACAAGAGGCGTAAGTTTTTGTCCTCCGGGCCTTAAAACCGCCGCATCGCCTCCCTATCTACTTTCGTTAAGGGAGGGGACGCCGGAGTAATGCGCGTCACTCGCCGAAACAGTTGAGGTCGACCCTATGGCTACTGCAGCTCAATCCTTGTCGGTGATGTCGCCCGATGGCGGCCTGTCACGTTATCTGACTGAGATTCGCAAGTTCCCCATGCTGGCCAAGGACGAAGAGTTCATGCTGGCCAAGCGTTGGCGTGAACATGAAGACCCTAATGCCGCCCATCGTCTGGTGACGTCACACCTGCGCCTCGTGGCCAAGATCGCCATGGGCTATCGCGGCTATGGCCTGCCCATCGGTGAGGTGATCTCCGAAGGCAATGTCGGTCTGATGCAGGCGGTCAAGAAGTTCGAGCCCGAACGCGGCTTTCGCTTGGCGACCTATGCCATGTGGTGGATCCGCGCCTCGATCCAAGAATATATCCTACGCTCTTGGTCGCTGGTGAAGATGGGCACGACCGGCGCGCAAAAGAAGCTGTTCTTCAATCTGCGCAAGGCCAAGTCCGAGATCAGCGCCTTTGAAGAGGGTGATCTTCGCCCCGAGCAGGTCAGCCACATCGCCACCCGTCTGGGCGTGCTGAACGAGGAAGTCATCTCGATGAACCGGCGCCTGTCCGGTCCAGACGCGTCCCTAAACGCCCCCTTGCGGGTCGATGGTGACGGCGAGTGGCAGGACTGGCTGGCCGATGACAATGCGGTGAGCCAAGAGACCCAGTTGGCCGACAGCGAAGAGCATGGGATCCGCACGACCCTGCTGCAATCAGCTATGACCGAACTGTCAGACCGTGAACGCCACATTCTGACCGAACGCCGCCTCAAGGACGACCCAACGACGCTCGAAGACCTCGCCAGCCACTATGGCGTTAGTCGTGAGCGGGTGCGCCAGATCGAGGTCCGCGCCTTTGAAAAGCTGCAAAAATCCATGATGGCCGCCGCCGCTGAGCAGCGGATCGACAGTCACTAGGCCGGATTAGCCCCTAGCGGTAAAGGCCATGGGCGAACCAGCGCCTTGGCCAAGCGGTGCCGCGCCTAGGTTTGGTTGGGTGGTCTGCATGCCTATGGCAGACATGGCCAGCATCAGGTTCGATGCATGTTTGCGCATATTGACCTTGTTTAACCCGCCGGCCTTCACAGAGGCGACGACAAAGGTCTTCAACTCAAATGCCGCCTGTCCGATGCCAAAATCGCTGATTTCAAGGCCTATCGCGCTGAGACGTTCCGCCTGCTGAAGCAGATCACAGGCCGAACGTGAAGGCTCGATCTCGACCCGCTCGATGGTCGCCTTCATATGCGTCAAAATCTCGACGATCCGCTCCTGAGGCGAAGGGGGTGCCTGATCAAACTGACGCTTGAGGTAGCCGCTATAGGACGCCGCGTTAAACCGTCTGCGATCTGGCCCAACATAGTCATCAAGGTCGACCCAATCGCGCTCATTCAGGACTGCCGCCTGAAGATGTCGATAGAAATCAATCGCCTTAAAGGGCTTCACAAGGAACTCATGGACCCCAACATCCAGGGCTTGGCGCAAGGATAGCACAGTGGCATCTGCCGTCGTCAGGATGAACGGCACCTTGCGACAGCGCATCGAGCTGCGGCGAATCTGGCGCAAGAAAGCCAAGCCGTCAAAGCCGTCGGCCGCATATTCCGTGATAATCAGTTGGGGGTTAAGATGCCGCGCCATATCCAATCCAAGGCGCGGCCGGTCTGTCTTAAAGACCTTCGCCGACCCAACATCTTGAATCAGATCCGTGACAATCTTAATCGCCAAAGGATTAGGATCGACCACAAGAACCCGCTGCAATCGCTTCGAGAGCGATTTGGTCAGCATGTGTTTTACCAAATCCACCAAGCACTCCCCGCAGCCAAAACGGCGAAAACGGAATAGACCAGTTAAGATGGTAGCACTAAGTAGGTTTTAGAACAATCGTTCCGAGTAAAATTAATCTTGGAACGGATCGCGCATCAGGATCGTGTCTTCCCGCTCTGGGCTTGTCGACAGGAGGGCGACGGGAGCCTCAATTAGCTCTTCGATCCGCCGGACATATTTCACCGCATTGGCTGGAAGATCTTTCCAACTGCGCGCGCCCCGGGTGCTGTCACTCCAACCTTCGAGAGTCTCATAGACCGGAACCGCCGCCGCCTGAGCGCCCATACCTGAGGGCAGGTAATCATAGAGCTTGTCGCCAATCTGATAGCCGACGCAGACCTTCAGGGTCTCAAAGCCGTCGAGCACGTCCAGCTTGGTCAAGGCGATACCGTGGATGCCATTGATGGCGATGGACTGACGCACCAGAACCGCATCAAACCAACCACAGCGACGCGGACGGCCGGTCACGGTGCCAAACTCATGGCCGCGCTCGCCCAAGCGGCGGCCATGCTCGTCGAACAGCTCGGTCGGGAAAGGCCCCTCGCCGACGCGGGTGGTGTAGGCCTTGACTATGCCCAGAACAAAGCCCGGCGCGCGTGGGCCAAGACCCGAACCGGCAGCGGCCTGTCCGGCCACGGTGTTGGAGGAGGTCACATAGGGATAGGTGCCGTGATCGACATCAAGAAGGGTGCCTTGAGCCCCCTCGAACAGCACGCGCTTGCCATCCTTGACCGCCTGATCGAGTAGCCGCCAGGTGGGCTGTGCAAAGGGTAGGATCTTGGGTGCGACCTCTAACAGGGCGGCGAGCAGACCGTCGGCGTCGGCCTCTGGAAGGTCTAGACCACGGCGCAGAGCCCCATGATGGGCGAGCAAACGGGCAATCTTGGTGGGCAAGGAGTCGGGCTCGGCCAGATCAGCCACGCGAATGGCGCGGCGGCCCACCTTATCTTCATAGGCCGGACCAATGCCCCGGCCCGTCGTGCCAATCTTACCAGCACCAGCTTGGGCTTCACGGGCCTGATCCAAGTCACGGTGGAGAGGCAAGATCAGAACCGCATTATCGGCCAAGGCCAGTAGCTCGGGACCAATGACCACGCCTTGCGCACCAATCCGGGCGATCTCGTCCAAAAAGGCCCAAGGATCGACGACGACGCCATTGCCGATGATCGATTTCTTACCCTGCACCACGCCCGAAGGCAGGAGCGAGAGCTTATAGGTCACATCACCCACCACCAAAGTATGGCCTGCATTGTGTCCGCCTTGGAAGCGAACCACGACATCCGCGCGATTGGACAGCCAATCGACAATCTTGCCCTTACCCTCGTCGCCCCACTGAGCGCCGACCACGGTGACGTTGGCCAATAGACTTTTCCTTAGATGATAGGTCGTAGAGACACGCCACCAAACCGATGGCGCTAACGGATTGAACCCAGCTTGTAGATCAAGCGAAGGCCCGCGTCATCAAGCCCTTGGTTCTTACCGTGCGCAAATAGCTGTCCATGGCTCAAATGCACATAGGTCAGTTCGACAGACCAACGGGGGGATAGGACCCGCCCGATCGACAGCTCGGGCTGAAACAGCAGATGGGAGCCAAAGTCGATACGCGAGTTATAGAGATTTAAGCGACGCTGAATTTCCGCAGGCGTCAGTCCAGGCGCATTGACCGCGGGAAGCCCAGCCTCGCCGTCCGTGTAGGCAAGACCAATACCGGGTCGAACATAGAACTGCCTGGGCAGGGCGATCGGCCAAGACAGGCCCACCGCTGCGAAATTGCTGGTCCCATTAGAATTGACAGAGACCAGCCCATGGGCCTGAGGTCGGCCAATCAGGCTGAGGGCATCGATAGGGGCAGAACGGAGCCCGATCTGCAGATCCGTCCCGTCCTCACGTCCAGCCGCCCCAACGCCGATCGCATCGCCGATGAAGGTCACATCGTGGGCAAAGAGCCCGACCAATAGTTCGGTAGCGCGAGCGTTTGAGAGCGGCGCTAGGGTGAATGACAGTACCGCAGCCCAGATCAGGCGAAGTGACCTATTAATCCTCATAGTCGGACCGTCCAAATTGCGCTTATGACCGAACCCTAAACCGATTTGCAGACGGACCATAGGTCGAGCAACAGGCCGAACTGGCCCGGCCTGTTGCGATTTGACCTTAGAATACCAGCGCGCGAGCTTCCTTGACATGCGGCAAGGCCTTGACGGCCTGCAGCAAGTCATCACTCGGCGCGTGATCGACGCCGACCAGACAGATGGCGTCGCCGCCTGCGGATGTGCGGCCCAGATTGAAGGTGGCAATATTAATCCCAGCATCGGCCAGCAGTGCACCGACCGCACCGATAAAGCCGGGCTTGTCGAGATTGTTCACATAGAGCATGGCAGGCGCGAACGGCGCGTCCAGATCCATACCCTTGACCTCGACAACGCGGGGAATGCCGCCGACAACGGTCCCGGCAAAGGCCCGCTCGCCCGAAGCCGAGGTCACGGTAATCCGCATGAGGCTGTCATAGACGGGAGACAGTTCTTGGCGGCTTTCCGAAACTGTAATGCCGCGCTCCTTGGCAATGCTGGGGGCGGAGACCATGTTGATCTCAGCCAGCATGGGACGCAGAACCCCGGCAAGGGCGGCGGCGGTCAGGGGCTTGACGTTCAGTTTCGAGACTTCACCAACATAAGCGATTTCGATCGATTTCAGGCCGGAATCGACCATCTGCCCGGCAAAGGCACCCAGCTTTTCGGCCAAGGCGATGAAGGGCTTCAGTTTGGGCGCTTCGTCGGCACTGACCGAGGGGCTGTGTAGGGCGTTGGAGACTGCGCCGGTCAGCAGATAGTCGGCCATCTGTTCGGCGACCTGCAGGGCAACATTTTCTTGCGCCTCCGCCGTCGAGGCACCTAGGTGAGGCGTGGCGATGAAGTTGGGATGGCCAAACAGAACGTTCGACTTGGCAGGCTCTTCGACAAAGACGTCAAAGGCTGCGCCGCCAATATGGCCGCTATCCAGACCGGCCCGCAGAGCCGCCTCGTCAACAAGGCCACCGCGCGCGCAGTTGATGATGAACACGCCCTTGCGGGTCTTGGCCAGGTTCTCAGCGCTCAAGATGTTGCGCGTCTTGTCGGTCAGGGGCGTGTGCAGGGTGATGACTTCGGCGCGGGCCAACAGCTCGTCCAGCTCGACCTTTTCGACGCCGATCTCGACGGCCCGTTCAGGTGACAGGAACGGGTCATAGGCGATGACCTTCATCTTCAGGCCGTTGGCACGGTCCGCGACGATGCCGCCAATATTGCCGCAACCGATCAGGCCGAGGGTCTTGCTATAGAGCTCGATCCCCATGAAGCGGTTCTTTTCCCACTTACCGGCTTGGGTCGACAGGTCGGCGGCGGGAAGCTGGCGGGCCAGGGCGAACATCATGGCGATGGCATGCTCGGCCGTGGTGATCGAGTTACCGAAGGGGGTGTTCATGACCACGACACCAGCGGCGGTGGCGGCTGGAATATCAACATTGTCGACACCGATACCGGCGCGGCCGACGACCTTGAGATTCTTGGCCTTAGCGATGACGTCCTTGTCCGCCTTGGTGGCAGAGCGGACGGCGAGGCCATCATATTGATCAATGATATCGAGCAGTTGGTCCTTGGTCAGGCCGGTGATGACATCGGCTTGAACACCGCGCGCTTCGAAAATCTTGACGGCGGCGGGCGACAGTTGGTCAGCAATAAGAACGCGAGGGGCCATGATTTTATCTCCGAGGGTCGGATGAAGGGGATAGGTCCTCGCCCCGCCTCGGCGCATTGCGCGCTCAGACAGGTTAGGGCGAGGCCTTAGGTTTGATTATGCGGAAAGAGACTCAGCCGCGACGGTGGCAAAGGCCCAGTCGAGCCAAGGGGTCAGGGCGTCCAGATCAGAGGTCTCGACCGTAGCGCCGCACCAGATGCGCAGTCCCGGAGGGGCGTCGCGATAGGCACCAATATCCAGAGCCACGCCTTCCTTTTCCAGCAGGCTGGCCAGCTTCTTGGCGAAATCAGCCTGAGCAGCGGCATCAAGGGCTGCGACACGAGCATCCACCACCTTCAGACAGACCGAGGTGTTGGAGCGGGTCGCAGGATCGACGGGCAAGAAATCGACCCAGCCGGTCTTGGCCGCCCAGTCGGCAATGACGCCGAGATTGGCATCGGCCCGGCGGCGAAGCTCGGTCAGGCCACCGATCTTTTCCGACCAGGTCAGGGCGTCGAGATAGTCCTCAACGCAGAGCATGGAGGGGGTGTTGATGGTCGCGCCCTCAAAGATCTCGGCATTGACCTTGCCGCCCTTGGTCAGGCGGAAGATCTTCGGCATCGGCCAGGCCGGGCTGTAGCTTTCGAGGCGTGCAACAGCGCGCGGCGACAGGATCAGCATGCCGTGCGCGCCCTCCCCGCCCAGCACCTTTTGCCAGGAGAAGGTGGTCACATCCAGCTTGGCCCAGTCGAGATCTTGGGCGAAGGCGGCCGAGGTGGCGTCACAGATGGTGATGCCCTCACGGTCGGCAGAAATGAAATCGGCATTGGGAACCCGCACGCCCGAGGTCGTACCGTTCCAGGTAAAGACCAGATCGGCGTCGGGGCGGACCTTGGTCAGGTCGGGCAGCAGGCCATAGTCGGCCTCGAGGACCTCAGTGTCCTTCAGCTTCAACTGCTTGACCACGTCGGTCACCCAGTCCTTGCCGAAGCTTTCAAAGGCCAGCATCTGCACCGGACGCGCGCCCAGCATCGACCACATGGCCGCTTCGACAGCGCCCGTGTCCGAGGCTGGCATAATGCCGATCAGATAGTCATCAGGCACACCCAAGACCGCACGGGTGCGATCAATGGCGTCCTTGAGACGGCCTTTTCCTAATTTTGAGCGGTGAGACCGACCGAGCACGGCGCCCGAGAGCTGGTCAAGGTTCCAACCCGGCCGTTTGGCACAGGGTCCGGAAGAAAATTCAGGACGCGCAGGGCGCATCGCTGGCTTAGCGAGGTTTGTCATATCTGTGTTTCCCATCCTTACAGATGAGCAGCGCCCCGTTGGG
>JBEGOG010000007.1:0-13384 GCA_041182125.1 Pseudomonadota bacterium | reverse complement strand
CCTGCCCGCCCCCGTGCGCCTGACCCATCTGGGTATTTCGTCGACACCCAAACCCTTGATTGAGGCGGGAGAAGCCTTCGGCGCGACCAGATGGCAGTTACTGACCACCGTCGAGCTGCCATCCGCCATGCCCACCATCGTGGCGGGCATCACCCAGTGCATCATGCTCAGCCTGTCCATGGTCGTGATCGCAGCCCTAGTCGGAGCAGGCGGGCTTGGCGTTCCCGTGGTCCGAGCCCTGAACACCGTGCAGGTCGGGATGGGCTTTGAGGCCGGATTTGCCATCGTCCTGTTGGCCATCATTCTCGACCGCTTGACCCGCGCCAAATCGGTGGAGAAGTGAAATGACCACCGCCATCGACTTCCAAGCCGTCGACATCCTGTTCGCTAAGGGCACCGGCAAGAGCCGGGATCAGGCCTTGGCGCGGGCGGAGGCCATGCTGGACAGCGGCTGCGATCGCAGCGCCATTGCCGCTGAAACCGGGGTGGTCCTCGGTGTCGCGAACGCAAATCTCAGCATTAAGGCTGGGGAAATTTCGGTCCTGATGGGCCTGTCGGGCTCGGGCAAATCGACCCTCCTGCGCGCCGCCAACGGGCTCAATCGGGTCGGCCGTGGACAGGTCAAGGTCAGCCATCTGGGCGGTGTGGTCGATGTCGCTTCTTGCGATGACCAGACCCTTCGGGCCGTGCGCCGCAAATCAGTGGCGATGGTCTTTCAGCAGTTCGCCCTCCTGCCCTGGCGCACCGTGCGTGACAAGGTCGGGCTGGGTCTCGAGTTCCAAGGGATGGACAAGGCCGCGCGCCGCCGCTTGGTCGATGAAAAGCTGGAACTGGTCGGGCTCAGCGAATGGGCCGATCGCAAGACCGATGAGCTGTCCGGCGGCATGCAGCAACGGGTGGGTCTGGCCCGCGCCTTTGCCACCGATGCCGATATCCTCTTGATGGACGAACCCTTCTCGGCCCTCGACCCCCTGATCCGCAGCCGCCTGCAGGATGAACTGCTCGGCCTGCAAGAGCGGGTGCAAAAGACCATCCTGTTCGTCAGCCACGATCTGGACGAGGCGCTCAAGCTCGGCAACCAGATCTCGATCATGGAGGCGGGTCGCATCATTCAGACGGGCGAGGCGCAAGACATTATCCTTCGCCCTGCCACCGACTATGTGGCCCAGTTCGTGCGGCACATGAACCCGCTGTCCGTCCTGACCGGGGCCTCGGTCATGCGCCCCATGTCCGACCTATCGGCCCCCAACGACCAGACTCGCTATCGCCTAGAGTTCACCAACCAAGGCGGTCCGTTCGCCGCTTGGGCCGGTGAGCAGCCCCTAAAGCTGATCCATAACCCCGCCGACCCCGCCGCCCTAGGGTCTGGACAGATGGCGGTCAGCAGTCTTCACACCCCGCTGATGACCCTGATCAAGCTGGTCAATGCCACCGGTCATGCCGTCCTGCTGATCGACCAAGGCAAGGTCTGCGGCATCTGCGGCCAGAGCGAGATCATCGCCGCCCTGTCGCGCGGCTAGGGCCTAACGCTGCGCCGTCTGCCAGTTTCCGGCTTCGTAATAGTCGGCATTGGACGGCGGCAGCAGGGGCTTGCCGAGGATGTGATCCGCAGCCTTCTCGGCCAGCATGATGGTTGGACCATTGAGGTTGCCCGTCGTGATCGAGGGCATGATCGAGGCATCCACGACCCGCAGTCCGTTGACGCCAATGACCCGCGCCTCGGCATCCACCACCGCCATCGGATCATCCTCGCGGCCCATCTTGCAACTACATGAGGGATGGTAGGCGGTCTCGACCTTGTCGCGGATGAAGGCGTCGATGGCCTCGTCGCTCACAGCATCCTTGCCCGGCTGCAACTCTTCGCCGCGATAGGGATCGAACGGGGCCTGAGCAAAGATCTCGCGGGTCAGACGCACGCAGGCCCGCATCTCGGTCCAGTCGTCCGGGTGGCTCATATAGTTGAAGCGGATTTCAGGCTTGGCCGCTGGGTCCGCTGATTTGAGCCGCACCCAGCCACGGCTCTTGGAGCGCATGGGTCCGACATGGGCTTGGAACCCGTGCTGCTTGGCCATCGACTGTCCGTCATAGGTCACCGCTAGGGGCAAGAAATGGTACTGGATGTCGGGATAGCGGATACCGGCGCGGCTTCGGATAAAGCCGCAGCTTTCAAAGTGATTGGTCGCCCCCAGACCGGTCTTGAACAGGATCCAGCGTGCGCCGATCAGGGCCTTTGCCAGCGGGTTCATCGACGAATAGAGCGTCACCGGCTTCTTGCTGGCGATCTGGAAATAGAACTCCAGATGGTCCTGTAGGTTCTCTCCAACGCCGGGACGGTCGCAAACCACGGGCAGACCAAACCGCGTCAGCTCTTCGGCAGGACCGACGCCCGACAGTTTCAAGATCTGCGGCGAGTTGATCGCCCCTCCGGCCAGGATCACTTCGGCCCGCGCCTTGGCGACAACCTCTTGACCGCCGCGAACATAGCGCACGCCGACCGCGCGCTTGCCCTCAAATTCGACCCGCAACACCTGGGCGTGGGTCAGGACGGTCAGGTTTGGACGCTTCATGGCCGGTTTGAGATAGGCATTGGCCGCGCTCCAGCGCCGCCCCTCTCCGACCGTCATATCCATGCGGCCAAAGCCCTCCTGCTGGCGACCATTGACGTCGCTGGTCAGCGGATAGCCTGCCGCCTCTGCAGCCTTCATCCACGCAGCATGGAGTGGGTTCTTTAGGGTGCCATATTGGGTCTTGAGCGGTCCGCCCTCACCGCGATAGGCATCGCCGCCCTCAGCCCGATCTTCAGCGCGTCTGAAATAGGGCAGAACGTCGGGATAGGACCAGCCCCTCGCCCCCTCTTCTTGCCAACGCTCAAAGTCCAACGGATTGCCGCGAATATAGACCAGCCCATTGATCGAGGAGGATCCGCCTAAGACCTTGCCGCGCGGGGTATGGATACGCCGCCCGCCCAAAGCCGGTTCCGGCTCCGCCTCATAGTCCCAAATATAGCGGGGGTTGTTCATCGGAATGGATAGGGCCGTCGGCATCTGGATGAAGATCGAGCGGTCGCTGCCGCCGCTCTCGAGCAGCAGAACCCTGTGCTTGCCGTCCTCGGTTAGACGATTGGCCAGAACACAGCCCGCCGATCCGGCCCCGACGATGATGTAGTCAAATTCCGCGGTCATCTGTCAGAGCCTCAATAGGGGGCGTCAATATCGCCGAGGGCCACATAGACACTCTTGAGCTGGCTATAGTGGTCGATGGCGGCGTGGCCGTTCTCGCGGCCAAGACCCGACTGCTTATAGCCGCCAAAGGGCAGTTCAATCGGGGTCACATTGTACTGATTGATCCAGCAGGTTCCGGCCTGGAGCTGAGCAATCACCCGGTGGGCGCGGGTCAGGTCGTTGGTGAACACCGCTGCCGAGAGGCCAAAGTCGGTGTCATTGGCCCTCGCAATCACCTCGTCCTCGTCGTCGAATTCCAGCACAGACATGACCGGACCAAAGATCTCCTCGCGCACAATGCCCATCTGGTCGGTGCAGTGATCGAAGATCGCGGGGGAGACGAAATTGCCCTTGGCCAGCGCCCCGTCCGTCACGGCTTCGCCGCCGCACAGCAGCCGTGCGCCCTCGGCCTTGCCGCGCTCGATATAGGTCAGGACCTTTTGCATATGGTCGCGAGAAATGAGCGCACCGACATGGGTTGCGGGGTCTTGCGGATCGCCAATCACCATCTTGGTGGTTCGCGCCAATAGCTTTTCTAAGAAGGCCGCCTTGATCGCGCGATGGACAAAGACGCGGGTGCCGTTGGAACAGACCTCGCCCGCCGAATAGAAGTTGGCCATCAGCGCGCCGGACACCGCATTGTCGAGGCTGGCGTCGTCGAATACAATCAGGGGGGACTTTCCGCCCAGTTCCATGGTCACAGCCTTCAAGGTCGTGGCCGCGTCGCCCATGACCTTCTTGCCCGTCTCGACCGAACCGGTCAGCGAGATTTTCTGGATCTTGGGATGGCGCGACAGCAGCCGCCCGGTCTCAACGCCGCCCTGAACAACATTGAACACCCCGTCAGGCAGTCCCGCCTCGGTGAAGATTTCGGCCAAACGCAGGGCCGTTAAGGGGGTCAAGTCCGAGGGCTTGAAGATCATAGCATTGCCGCAGGCCAGGGCGGGAGCCGCCTTCCAGCAAGCAATCTGAATGGGATAGTTCCACGCCCCGATGGCCGCCACAACGCCCAGGGGCTCGCGCCGCACATAGCCAAAGGCTTGCGGGCCAAGGTCGACATGCTGTCCGGTCAGGGTCGCCGCGATCCCGGCATAATATTCAAGGCAGTCCGCGCCCGACAGGATATCGACCGCCACGGTCTCTTGGATCGGCTTGCCCGTGTCTTGGGTCTCGAGCAGCGCCAATTCGTCATTGGCCGCCCGAAGAAGGTCGGCCGTCTTGCGCAGCACCCGCCCCCGCTCGGCACCGGTCATGGCCGCCCAAACTCGCTGTCCGCGCGCGGCAGCCTGAACGGCGGCATCGACCGTCTCCGGTCCGGCGATCTCAACGCGGCCTAGGACCTCGCCGGTCGCCGGATTGATCGTATCGAAGCTTTGGCCAGACCCGGCGACATAGCCTCCGCCGATATAGCTCTGGTGCCACGGGGTCATGGATTGAACCTTCTTTATTACAGAGACTTGGCTAGATAGGGGGTGATCGACAAGGCCGGTGAGCCGTGCGCGCGCCGCCTCGCTATCGGCTTCCTTATAGGTCGCGCTGCGGTCGGTCTATCCGCCCTTTAGGCCGAGCGTCGCGTCAGCAACGCGTCGCTGCAAGATGGCCAGTGCCAAATCCCGCGCTCGGCTCTCGGGGCGTCCTAGTAGGCTTCCGAGGGTCGCGCCAAACAGACCGGCACCGAGCGCCATACTGAGGCAAAGCAGGATAAAATCCTCGACAACCGCGACCGGCATACCCGTCTGCTCGACCATCCGGGTCGACAGCACGCTACGGACCGCCTCGCGTACGGTGGTCAGGCGGCGAGACTCTCCGGTCAGTTCCAGCCACGCCGCCAAACGGGCCACCGGCTTGGCCTCAAAGGCGTCGAAAAGTGCTTCAGTACTTTGGGTGGCGAAGGCAGCGGGATCAGTGACATGGTCGGTGACGGCCAAAATCCGACTCACCAGATCTGCAATCATGCGGGTCATCAAGGCGGCTTGAACCCCATCGATTGACCCAAAATGGTGCAAAACCGTAGCATTGACCACGCCAGCTCGGCGAGCAACCTCGACCAGCTTCAGGTTCTGAGGCCCTGATTCTACAAGGATTTTTTCTGCCGCCGCCAAGATATTGTCTTGAGCACCCTCAGAGGTCCGGCGCAAACGCACCCGAGGGGCCGGGGACGATGTTGACATTTTTGTCATTATAAGTGATCCTCCCCGATAAGAAGTCGATAGTAAACTCCACGCCGGGTGTCAAAACAATGCAAACTCCTATCGGACTTGCGGTTTCGCCGCGAGATATTCACTTTGCAACCGACCAAGCGCACGGACGGGCTTGGATGGCGGGTGACCCTGTTGCCACGGCTGTGTTCAACGCCCTGTCGCTGACCTTTCCTGATGGCGAGCGTCTGTTCATGGATGCGGTGCGCAACTACCGATCCAACCTGTCCGGGAAACTGCTGGAGGACGCCAAGGGCTTCATCGCCCAAGAGGCGATCCATACGCGCGAACATGTCGGCCTCAATGCGGGGCTAGACCGCAGCCACTATCCGATTGATGAGATTGAGGCCAATATCAAAGGCCGTCTGGCCTTCCTGCGCACGCGTGGCCGCGTGGCCATGCTCGCCGTGACCATCGCCATGGAGCATTTCACGGCCATGATGGCGGACCTGTTCCTCGAGCAACCTGAATTTTGGGACGGCGTACCAGAGGACCTCGCACGCCTGTGGCAATGGCATGCCATGGAAGAGACCGAACATAAGGCCGTGGCCTTTGACGTGTTCCAAGAGATTTCAAAAAACTGGAAGCCCAGCCAGCGCTATGGCCTGCGCGTCCGGATCATGCTGATCATGACCGTGATGTTCGTGTCCAACATTACGAAATTTTCCAGCATGTTGCTGATCGCCGACGGCATGAAGCCGTGGAGGGCGAGGCTCAGTGTCCTCGGCTACCTGTTCGGTAAGCCCGGTCTGTTCCGCAAGAGTTGGAAATCCTATTGGGATTGGTTCCGTCCAGGCTTCCACCCCTGGCACCAAGACAATAGCGCTACGCTGAAGGCTTGGCAGGACCGGTTCGAGGTCGCTGTTCCCCAGCCGGTCGCCGCCGAATAGGGCGGTCTGAATTAAGATCCAAAGGCCCGCGGTCGCCGCAGGCCTTTTTCTTTGGGCGATGATCTGGTCACCGATCCGTCGCCCTCTAAATCACGTTGCTCGCTCAGAGGTCTGAGGTCCATTTAACTGAGACAAGGCCGCGCCGCGCCCATGACAGCCCAACTTAATATTGTCTGGTTCAAACGCGACCTGCGGATCACCGATCACCAGCCTCTGACCTTGGCGATAGAGGCCGGCCCTGTCTTACCGCTCTATATTGTGGAGCCCGAACTCTGGGCGCAGCCTGACGCCTCTGGACGGCAGTGGGAATTTGCCGCTGAGAGCCTTTACGAACTGCAGCAAGCGCTTGCAGATATCGGCCAGCCCCTGTGCGTCATGGTCGGTGATGCGGTCCAGATCTTCGAGCACCTGCATGAACGCCACGGTATCGCGAACCTTTGGAGCCATGAGGAAACCGGCAATGGCTGGACCTACAGTCGTGATCTGGCTGTTTCGGCCTGGGCTAAACGGGCGGGCGTCCCATGGCACGAACGAAGGCAGTTCGGCGTCATCCGCAGACTGAAATCCCGCAATGGCTGGGCCCAATCTTGGGACCGCGATATGGCCAGCCCGACACTCGCGCCGCCGCCGAGGCTCATTCGTCTTGAGGGTGATTGGTCAACCCAAATCCCGGAAGCGGACGCTCTTGGACTGAAATCGGACCCCTGCCCCTTTCGTCAGCCGGGCGGCAGGACAGCGGGACTTCGCACCCTAGAGGACTTTCTAACCGAGCGAGGACGAGACTATCGCTATGAGATGTCCAGTCCCGTGACGGCATTCCACGCCAGTTCACGCCTGTCTGCGCATCTGACCTGGGGGACCCTTTCGATCAGAGAGGTCGTCAAGGCCGTTGCGCAGAAAATGCAGACTTTGACTCTATCAAATGACCCAAACGCAAAGCGTTGGCGGGCCTCGTTGGTTTCATTTTCAGGTCGCCTCCATTGGCATTGCCACTTCATGCAGAAACTTGAAGACGAGCCTCGCCTTGAGTTTGAAAATCTCCACCACGCCTATGATGGTTTGCGCCCCCAAGTCGCCGATCCGGATCGACTCGCGGCCTGGAGTGAGGGAAACACAGGCTTTCCCTTCATTGACGCCTGCATGAGAGCGCTGAACCTGCATGGTTGGATCAATTTTCGCATGCGCGCGATGTTGATGTCGTTCGCCAGCTATCATCTGTGGCTGCCTTGGCAGGAGAGCGGGCTGCATCTGGCGCGCAAGTTTGTCGATTATGAACCCGGCATTCACTGGCCTCAGGTCCAGATGCAATCCGGGACCACCGGCATCAACACGATCCGAATCTACAATCCGGTAAAGCAAAGCCTTGATCACGACCCATCGGGCAGCTTTGTGCGGGCCTTCGTACCCGAACTCAATTCTGTCCCAGATGGGTTCCTCCATGAGCCATGGTTGTGGCCCGGAGCGTCTGCATTGCCCTACCCAGCCCCCATCGTTGACAATGCCAGTGCGGCGAAATTTGCCCGCGAGACGCTCTATGCCATCCGTAAAGGTTCGCAGCACAGGCAGACCGCACACGAGATCGTTGCAAAGCACGGCAGCCGCAAATCAGCGCCCTTAACGACGGGTCGCAAGCGACAGGTTAAGTCCAAGGCCTCCACTGATAAGCAGATGGCTTTCGATTTTTAATATGGACCCTTACAAAGAGGTTTCTCGCAATCACCGTGCCGGTGACCTGAGAAACCTCTTCGTTAATAGGCTTAGTTATCCCAGAGGATATATTCATCACCGGGCTTGGTCGGCCGACCACTGGGCTGATCGATCGTGATCGGCCCTTGCAGCAATGACGGCCAGAGGGGTTTGACGCTCTGAGCATTATGCGCCTTCAAAAGCGCCTGCATAGCAGCGACCCGCTGAGGTTCTGTCGCAACAAGATTGCGCTGCTCCGTTGGGTCGACGGCTAGATTATACAGCCAGAGCTTATTGCGCGCGCCATTGGATTGAAGCTTCCAATCGCCATCACGAACAACCTCATACTGACCCGAGCGCCAGAACATCGTCTGATGCGGACGGCCCTTCGCCGTGCCTTTCAGGTAAGGCAGCAGATCGACGCCGTCGATCACCCGGTCCTTAGGCAGGTCAGCCCCTGCAGCCGCAGCGGCCGTTGGCAAGATGTCCATATGACCCACTGGATAGGGGAACTGGCTACCCGCCTGAATGGTTCCGGGCCAGCGCATGAAGAAGGGCGAGCGAATGCCCCCTTCGAAGAAGGTCGCCTTGAACCCTCGGAACGGCCGGTTAATCTCCGACAGGCCGATATAGTGCGCCCCGCCATTATCACTGCTCAGGATGATCAGGGTGTTGTCGTCGATCCCCTCATCCTTCAGCTGCTTCAAGATGCGCCCAACATTGCGGTCCAGATTGCGCATCATCGCGCCATAGACCCGCAGACGATGGTCCTTGATCTGAGGCAGAGCGTCATAGTCCTCCTTCTTGGCCTGCAGCGGGGTGTGGATCGCGTTGGGCGTGAAGTACATGAAGAAGGGACGATTACGGTTGGCGTGGATCGACTTGATCGCCTCATCGGTGAGGTAGTCGGTCATATAGCCCTTCGGCGCAAACATCTCAGAACCGTTGAACTGCACCATATAGGGCAGGTTTGGCCACAAGAAGCGGTCGATAGGGTCCCAAGGCTGCTTGGAATTGACCGCGTTAGGGTCATTTTCAGGCAGGAACATGGATGCTCCAGACATGAAGCCTAGGCTCTCGTCAAAGCCCTTTTCTTCCGGACGGGTGCCCTTGACCGATCCAAGGTGCCACTTGCCGAAATGCAGGGTGTGATAGCCCTTGGCCTTCAGCAGGGCGGGAATGAAGATCTCGCTGGTCGGCACGGCTAGATTGTTTGAGGCTGACGCCCCCTTGGTCGTACCGGGCGGCATGTCCTTGACCCGATCCGCAAAGAAGGTCGGCGCAGCGATTGCGCCCTCTTCCATCTGGGTCCCAACCATCTTTTGGAAGGCGACAGGGGCCGGGGTGAACTCAAAGCCAAAGCGGGTCGCGTAACGGCCCGTCATGATGGTCGCCCGCGACGGCGCGCAGGTCGCATTGGCGTCATAGCCGTTGACGAAATTGGCTCCTTCGCGTGCGATGGAGTCGATGTTTGGGGTAGGCACTGCACCACCGGCAATACCGCCGCCATTCAACGTAATATCATTATAGCCAAGGTCATCGACCAAGATGACAATGACGTTGGGCGGACGCTTGCCCTCGGGCGCGGTCGCTGGACCTTCCGCCCAAGTCACCGGTCGGTTCGGTTCAACCTTTGGAAGTTGCGACTTGGCGATCATCATAAAGACCGCCTCCTTGTGGGTGACGACCCATCCAAACGCTACTGCAATGACGAGAACAATCCCGCCCAACCAGGCCCAAAGCCGCATAGGTCCCTCCCAGAAAGATCAGCCTGCTTAGCTCTACAGGCACATCATCGGTCATTATTGGGGACGAGCATATATTGACATTGCCACTGCCGCTAGTGGGTTCGGCGGCATAAATTCAGGTTTGGTTTTGGCCCTAACACTCGGCCAGATTGACGGCCAATCCGCCCAACGAGGTCTCCTTATAGATCGCGTTCATATCCTCGCCGGTCCGCTTCATGGTGGCGATGACCTTGTCGAGACTGACCGTATGTTGCCCATCACCGAGCATGGCGAGGCGCGCGGCATCAATGGCCTTTACCGCCCCCATCGCATTGCGTTCGATACAAGGAATTTGAACCAGTCCGCCGATCGGATCGCAGGTCAGGCCAAGATTATGCTCCATCGCGATTTCTGCAGCGTTCTCAATCTGGTCATTGCTGGCTCCAAGCGCCGCGGCAAGTCCCGCCGCTGCCATCGAGCAGGCGACGCCCACCTCACCCTGACAGCCAACCTCAGCCCCCGAAATCGAGGCATTGCGCTTATAGAGCGCGCCAATGGCCGCCGCAGTGAGCAAGAAGGTCCGCCGCCCCTCCTCTGTGCCGCGATGGAACCGGTCGTAATAGCGTAGCACCGCTGGCAACAGCCCCGCCGCGCCATTGGTCGGAGCCGTCACCACGCGCCCGCCGGCTGCGTTCTCTTCATTAACCGCCAAGGCCCACAGATTGACCCAATCCAGCGCTGAGAGAGGATCGGAGATCTGCCGGTCGGCATTGCTGATCAGGGTGGCCAGAATTTTGCTCGCGCGGCGTTTTACGTTCAGACCGCCCGGTAAGATGCCGTCGATCCGCGTGCCCCGGTCGATACAGGCAAACATGGCCGCCACGATCTCTTCAAGGCCGGTAAAGATAGCGTCGTCAGATCGTAAGGCCCGCTCGTTGGCCAACATCAGTTCCGCAATGGTCAGCCCTGCCCTTTGCGCCTGCTCCAACAGCTCGGCACCGGACTCGAAGGGATAGGGCATGACGGCCAAGCCCTCGTTGGGCCTATTGCGGCCCATCTCGTCCTCATCGCGCACAAAGCCGCCGCCGATTGAGAAATAGGTGCGCTCGCCCAGCAATTCACCCGCCACGTCAAAGGCTGCGAACTTGAGACCGTTGGGGTGTTGCGGCAAACGCGTCCGCCCTTCCCAGAGCAGGTCCGTGGCACGATCAAAATCAATCAGACGTCGCCCACCGAGATTTAACCGTCCCTCCTGTGCGACCCGCGCAATCAAGACGTCGGCGGCGTCAGGGTCCATGGTCCGAGGCTCAAAGCCTTCCAATCCTAGGATCACCGCGCGGTCGGTGGCATGGCCACGTCCAGTCAAGGCAAGGCTGGCATAGAGTGTGGTCTGCACCCGCGTCGTGCGTTCAAACCGCGGGCCGAGCCAACCCAGAAACCGCAATGCAGCGGTCATGGGCCCCATCGTATGGGAGCTGGACGGCCCCACACCCAACTTGAACAGATCGAAAACACTAACCAGAGGCTGGCTCATGCGAACAATCCTTTTGACCTGATCCAAACCTTAGAGGCTAAAGAGGTGCGTCCCATGGTCACATTCTACCCGCCGCACCTTAAAATTCTGGTCACAAGACCGAGAATGGGCGACCCAATGGCGCATAACCGCGATCTGCGAACGGAACTTGATCATGACCGCCGTGCCCGTTGTCTATTTCTCTGACGTCCTGTGTATCTGGGCCTATTTTTCCGAGATGCGAGTGCGGGCCTTGAAGGAGGCCTTCGGCGACCAGATCCGGTTTGACCATCGCTTCTGTTCCATCTTTGGCGACACGGCGCGCAAGATGAGCACTACCTGGCGCGACAAGGGGGGGCATGAGGGCTTTAATCGGCACCTGATGGAGGTCGCCAAGCAATTTCCCGAAGTGACCATCAACCCGAACATCTGGTTGACCAGCAAGCCAGCCTCGTCGACCGGCACCCATCTGTTTCTCAAGGCGGTTCAGATGGATGAGGTGGCTGGGAACCTTGACGCGGGAACCTTCGAAGCCAGCCTGCAAGCCATGCGCACGGCCTTCTTTCGCGACGCGCGCGATATTGGCCAATGGTCTGTGCAATGCCAGATCGGCGAGCAGGTCGGGGTCGATGTCGCCCGGATCGAAGCCCTGATCCATGATGGCAGCGCCTATGCCAGCCTCGCCAGCGACTATGAGGCCGCCGCCAGCATGAACATCCAAGGCAGCCCGACGGTCGTGCTCAATGACGGCCGTCAAAAGCTCTATGGCAATGTCGGCTACCGCATCCTTGAGGCCAATATCCAAGAGCTGTTACGCTCGCCGACGCCCGATCAAGCCAGCTGGTGCTAACGCATGGCCAGTTCCCTCTGACCCTCATGCAGACCAAATGGTCGAACCGATCGGTCGCCCGTTAGGAATGGAGCGTGTGAAAGGACCAGCCGCGATCGAAGACAAGGCTCATCCCAGCGTGCCTTTGGTCTTGATGTTCAGCTGACCCGCTAGGCCCGCATCCCGGTGTTTGGCGATCTCTTGGTATTCTGGGCTCTGGACCATCTCCTGCATGGCCGCGAGCGAGGGATATTCCGCCAGGGCGATCATATCCCAGAGCTCTTCGACCTCGCCGAGCATCAGCCCGGTTACGGGTCCCGAATAGCCCGGCGTGCCGCCGACCTTGAGAATATGGTGCCGGACCTTGCGGCCATAGCGCAGATAGGCCTCGAAACCCGAAATATCAGCGTCTGACCCATCAGCATATTCTGCCTTGGGCTTGAACTTCAACAGATTGACCATCACGAAGGGACCGTCCTCCGGCGTGCTGAAAAAGGCCTTGGCCTGCTCGGCGGTGGGGTGAACCCGATTGTTGAATTCCACGGAAGACGCCTCCTAAGGGGGACCGCGTTGGCCCTATTATCAATTGGCACCCATAACGTCATATGCTCATCGAGGGGTCAATTGGCCTCTTGGCGATCAAAGGTGCGGATGGGCGTCAAACAGGGTTAATTCAATTTTAGCGCGGGCTGGCCATACAATCCGATCCTAAACTCAAGGTGCGCCGCTCATGCTCAAATCATTGCTGGACCGCGCCCATAAGGCCCTAGCCGACCAGAACCCGGTCCTCGCCGAAAGGATCGCGCGGCAGGCGACAGAGCGGTTTCCCAAGACCAGCGCCGCCTGGCGGACCCTAGGCCTGATCCTTCAAGAGACGGGGCGGACCCTTGAAGCCTTCGAGGCCTATGAACGGGCCCTTGGCCTCAATCCCAACGATGTCGACATTGCCCTAGCCCTGTCTCACGCGGCCTCGCGGCTGGCCATGAAGGATGAGGCCCTCGCCCTCGCCAGCTACTTTGCGCAAAACCGGCCAGGTGACTTGGCCGGGATCAGCGCGCAGTGCTCTGCCCTCTTGGCCTTGAACCGCATCCACGAGGCGCATGACTTGGCTATTCAGGCCCTGACCGCCGCGCCGCAAGAGGCGGAACGGTGGCAGTTGGCGGGCAAGACCGCACGGGCAAGCGGTGGGCTCGATCAGGCGGCTCAAGCCTTGCAAGAGGCCATGCGCCTCAAGCCCAACGACCCGCGCATTCAATATGACCTGGCCTGGACCTTGGCCGATAGCGGAGATCTGGACCCTGCGCTTGGCCTCGTTCAACA
>JBEGOG010000006.1:0-15772 GCA_041182125.1 Pseudomonadota bacterium | reverse complement strand
GCTCTACACTCCCGAATGCCGTAACTGTAAGTTCTGCCTGTCGGGCCGGACCAACCTTTGCCAAGCGATCCGCACCACCCAGGGCAAGGGCCTGATGCCTGATGGCACCAGCCGCTTCTCCTACAAGGGTCAGCAGATCCTGCACTATATGGGCACCTCGACCTTTGCCAATCACACGGTCCTGCCTGAGATCGCTCTGGCCAAGATCCGTAAGGACGCGCCCTTCGAGAAGGTCTGCTACATCGGCTGCGGCGTCACCACCGGCGTCGGCGCGGTGATCAATACGGCCAAGGTTCGCCCCGGTTCGAACGTGGCGGTCTTTGGTCTGGGCGGCATTGGCCTGAACGTGCTGCAGGGCGCGCGCATGGTCGGTGCCGACAAGATCATCGGTGTGGACCTGAACCCCGAGCGCGAGGCCATGGCCCGCAAGTTCGGCATGACCCACTTCATCAACCCCAAGGACACGCCCGACGTGGTGGCGGCGATTGCGGAACTGACCGACGGTGGCGTCGACTATTCGTTCGAGTGCATCGGCAACGTCAATGTCATGCGCCAAGCCTTGGAATGCTGCCACAAGGGCTGGGGCGAAAGCGTCATCATCGGCGTGGCTGGTGCCGGTCAAGAGATTGCCACCCGTCCGTTCCAACTGGTCACCGGCCGGGTCTGGAAAGGCTCAGCTTTCGGCGGCGCTAAGGGCCGCACTGACGTTCCAAAGATCGTTGACTGGTACATGGACGGCAAGATCGCCATCGACGATCTGATCACCCACGTCATGCCGCTCGAAGACATCAACAAGGCCTTCGACCTGATGCATCACGGAGAATCGATCCGCACCGTGGTGACGTTCTAAAACCGATTGGCGTCAAACCCTCCCCCAGCGTGGGGAGGGCCTAGCTCCGATAGCGACTGTTGAAGTTGGCCAAGGCGGCCATGATCTCGGTCTGATAGTCGGTGGCGACCTCGGTCTCGTCTGGACCGTTGGTGAAGATGAAAAAGGCGTCAGCCTCGACCTGATCGGCGATACGTTCCCCGGCCAGTTCAGAGGCAATCCCCTTGGCCTTGGCCGTGGCGATCATGGCCTCGGCCACATCGGTGGGAACCTGACGCGGCCCGCCAAACCGCTCTTGGCGATGGGCCAGAGAATTCCAAATATCGCTGACCACCACGCCCGGACAGATCACCCCGGCGCTGACATTGCTGCCTGCAAAGTCCCGGCGCATGCAGAGGCTATAGCCCATCAAGGCATGTTTGGCTGAGGTGTAGGGGGCCAAGATGCCGCCCCGCTCGCTTTCCGGCAGGCCAAGGGCATGTTCCGAGGCCGTATTGACGATCTTACAGGGTAGGCCGCTGGCCAGCATGGCGGGCGCAAAGGTGGAGACACCGGTAAAGGCGCCGGTGACATTGACCGCAAAGGACCAGTCCCACATGCGCCGGGGCGTGGTGTGGACCATGCCGCGCAGGCCGACACCGGCATTGTTGAACAACATCTGCACCGGTTGCCCAAAGAGAGTCGGTGCCAATTCCGCCAAGGCCGCCCAACTGCTCTCTTCGGTCACATCAAGCCCGGCGCTGGCCGCCTCAAGCCCCTGATCGCGCAGGGTCTTGGCCGCCTCTGCTGCCCGGTCCGCTTGAATGTCGGCCAAGATGACCTTGGCCCCGCGACGGGCAAGGGCGCTGGCGATGCCCAGGCCGATGCCTGAGGCCGAGCCGGTGATGATCGCGACAACGCCCTTGACCTGCATGGGTTCAGAACCCGCCAAGCTTGGCGTAGCGGTCGCGGTGATAGGAGGACCCGCCGAAGGTCGCCTCAGCCACGCGGGCGCGCTTCATATAGAGGCCTGCATCGTGCGCGTCGGTCATGCCGATGCCGCCATGCATCTGGACCATCTCGTTGGAGGCCAGATGCAGCACGTCAGCGGCCTTGGCCTTGGCCAGAGAGGCCAGGGCGCGGATATCGTTGGACTTCTCGTCGATGGCGTCCAGCGCCGCCTGCACGCAGGAGCGGGCCAGTTCCAGATCGGTATAGAGCTTGGCGGCGCGGTGCTGCAGGGCTTGGAAGGTGCCGATGCCCTGTCCGAACTGGGTGCGGGTCTTAAGATAGTCGAGCGTGATCTCGAAGGCTTGGGTGGCGGTGCCAATCATCTCGGCGGCCAGACCGGCGCGGGCGCGATCAAGGGTCTGTTCGAGGATGGCAAAGCCGCCATCGACAGGGCCCAGAACCGCATCGGCGGTAACTTCGACATTGCTCAGGGTCAGGTTCGCCACAGCGCGGCTATCGACCATGGTCAGGCTCTTGCGCTCGACGCCCTTGGCCGTCCCATCGACGAGGAACAGGGTAATTCCCGCCTCATCGGACTTGGCACCGCTGGTGCGGGCCACGACGATCAGAAGGTCAGCGGAGCCGCCATCAAGCACAAAGCTCTTGGTGCCATTAAGCACATAGCCCGATCCCGACTTGGTCGCGGTCAGGGCAATGGTCGAGGGGTGATGATGGGCGGTCTCGTCGACGGCCAAGGTGGCGACAATCTCGCCCGCCGCGATCTTGGGCAGCCAAGCGGCCTGCTGGGCTTCGCTCCCGCCGAGCATCAGGGCGGTGGCGGCGGTCAGGGCAGTCGAGACCAGCGGCGAGGCGGTCAGGGTCCGGCCGGTCTCTTCCAGCACCAGTCCAAGGCTGCGATAGCCGAAATCGGCCCCGCCATGGGCTTCGGGAATGATCACGCCCGCCCAGCCCATCTGGGCCATGTCGGTCCAGGCGGCGGCATCAAAACCGGTCGCGCTCTTGGTATCGCGCAGCTTGCGCAGGGCGGCGACGGGGGATTTTTCTTGGGTCCAGTCACGTGCTGCGTCGCGCAGCATCACCTGTTCTTCGTTCAAGACAGCCATTGGGGTCTCTCTCTATCTTTTTTCTTTAAAGGGTTTTGGGATTGGCCGCCCACGCAAGGGCCGCCTCTAAACGATCATTGCCCCAGAACAGCTCACCGTCGTCGGTGGTGAAGCTGGGGCTACCAAATAGTCCGCGTTCCATGGCCTCAGCCGTATTGGCCTTCAGCTCTGCCTTGACCTCATCGCTGCCTGCCGCCGCCAGCACCTTTTCAGGGTCCGCACCAAGGCCAACGATCAAGGATGTCACGACCTCTTGATCCGAAATCTCAAGATCATCAGCAAAGTTGGCGCTGTAGACGGCCTTGGTGAAGGCGCTCGCCCAGCCGGGGGTCTTGTCTGCCAGAACGACCCGTGCGGCCAAGAAGCCATTGCGGGGGAAGCGGCTCGGGCTGCGCAAGGGCAGGTCCAGTTCGCCGCAGACCCGGGCCATATCGCGCCACATATAGACCCCCTTGACGGGGACCACATTGAACGGGCTGTCGGTCATACCTTGATGGGCGTGGAGGAGCGGGCCGAGTTGAAACGGCCGCCAAATCACGTCCACCCCTGCCGCCGCAGCCAAGGCTTCGATGCGATGGGCTGCGGGGTAGGAATAGGTCGAGGCAAACTCAAACCAGAAGGTTAGGCTCGGCATGGTTTACTGGTGATCCAGCAGACCAAGGACGCGCTTGGCCACGACGTTGAGGTTGATCTCCGACGTGCCGCCCTCGATGGAGTTGCCCTTGGAGCGCAGCCAGCCGCGGGTTTCGATCAGCTCGCGCTTGGTGAAGCCTTCGCCTTCCCAACCCAGACCCTGATGGCCCATGGATTCGACCAAAAGCTCATACTTGTCCTGGTTCAGCTTGGCGGCGGCATATTTGATGATCGAGGTGGCGGGGCTGATGGTGCCGCCTGCCTTGGATTCGGCCTCAACCCGACGAACGGTCAGGGCAAAGGCCTTGGCGTCCATCTTATGGCCGGCAATCCGGGCGCGCAGGTCGGCATCAGCGATCTTGCCATCGACGTCACCGACATGGCTGAGGGCCACCTGCTCCAGTTCAAGACCCGCCGCGCCGCCAAAGCCGCTGGAGGAGATGTTCTGGCGCTCATATTGTAGCAGGCGCTTAGCGATTTCCCAGCCGCCATTGAGCTTGCCGACGAGCTGGGCCTTGGGGACCTTCACATCGGTGAAGAAGGTTTCGCAGAAGGGCGACTCGCCGCTGATCAGCTTGATCGGGCGGGGCTCAACGCCGGGGGTGGTCATGTCGAACAGCAGGAACGAGATGCCCTCATGCTTTACCGTCGTATCGGTGCGCACCAGACAGAAGATCCAGTCGGCCTGGTCGGCATAGGAGGTCCAGACCTTCTGGCCATTGACCAGATAGTGGTCACCCTTGTCCTCGGCGCGGGTCTGCAGCGAGGCGAGGTCCGAGCCAGCGCCGGGCTCTGAATAGCCTTGGCACCAGCGGATTTCGCCTGTGACGATCTTGGGCAGGTGGGCCAGCTTCTGCTCTTCGGTTGCATATTCCAAGAGGACCGGGCCAAGCATCCAAAGGCCGAACGAGAACAGCGGTGGGCGGGCCTTGATCCGCGCCATTTCCTGTTCCAGCACCTTAGCTTCACCGCGCGACAGTCCGCCGCCGCCATAGGCCTTGGGCCAGGTTGGGGCCGTCCAGCCCTTAGCCGCCATACGGTCGAGCCAGATCTTGCTGTCAGGATTCTTGAAGCTGCCCTTGCGGCCCGCCCAAGGGGTTTCTTCGCCCGGCATAGGGGTACGCATCGACTCAGGACAGTTGGCTTCAAGCCACGCACGGGTCTCGGCGCGGAAATCGTCAAGTTCGGCCATTGTGGGTTTCCTCATAAGGTCTGGATTTGTCCGGACCTTATCAAGGGCGCGGGCCGGAGCAAGCCCTTTGAAACTATTGTTTTGCGTTGTTTGCGTCGCAAAAACGTTGAAGCCATCAAACTGTTGCGAAATTTACTATATAAGCGCCGCTATCAGGCCTTTCAGGAAGACGCATGCGCTGGGCGCAAGATATCAAACCGGGCATTTTGGCCTTGGCACCAACATTGGCAGCCGTCGCGGCGCTCGCTGCGGGGCTAATGCTGCTTGCCTCTGGGGCAACGCCCTCTGAGCCGGAACGGTTGCGCAACCTCGTCGAGTTCGCGCCCCTTTCGCTGGTCGAAATAAGCCACTTCATGTCGAGCATTTTGGGTTTGGTCTTGGTGCTTTTGGCCTTTGGTCTGCGCCGCCGTCTTGATGCGGCTTGGGCAGCGACAATCGGGCTGGTGACCTTGAGCGCGATTCTAGCGCTTTTGAAGGGTTTCAATTGGGAAGAAAGCGTCGCGCTGGGGCTGATCGGGATCTTGCTTCTCCCCATGCATGAAGCCTTTCCGCGCAAGGCCCGTCTGACACGGCTCGAGATTACACCGGGTTGGATGTTGTCGGCCTTGGCAGCGATTGTTGGCACGGTGTCCTTGGGCCTGTGGTCGTTCAACAATGTTGGCTATTCGGACGAGCTCTGGTGGCGGGTCATGGCGGACAATGATGTCAGCCGTTCATTGCGAGCCTCGGCAGGTGTCGCGATCCTGTTCATGGTCATTGGTATCTGGCGGCTGCTCTCGACCCCGGCAACCCCGCCAGTTGTCGGCGATGATGATCCGACCTTCGAGCGGGTCCGCGCCATCTTGGCCAGTTCGGAGGGTGCGCCGCCTGAGGCCAATCTGGCGCTGCTCGGCGATAAGCGTTTCCTCTTCTCGCAGTCAGGGGAAACCTTCTTGATGTTCGGCGTCCGTGGCCGGTCTTGGATTGCGCTGGGTCCTCCGGTGGGGCGCCGGGACGAGCGCATGGAACTGCTCTGGCGGTTTAGAGAACTGGCCGATGCCCATGCTGCGCGTCCGGCCCTCTACGGCATTGGGCCCGATATCTTGCCTGAAGCGGTCGAACTGGGCCTCTCGATCCAAAAGACGGGCGAATCTGCGGCGGTTCCTTTGGAAAGTTTCAGCCTTAAGGGTCGCAAGCGGGAGGTTCTGCGCCGCAATTGGCGCAAGGCCGGAGAGGTCGGTGCTCTGTTTGAGGTGGTCCCTGCCCAAGCTGTTCCCGCTATCCTTGACGAGCTTGAAGTCATCTCTGATGCTTGGCTTGAGCATCATGCTGGCGGTGATAAGGCCTTCTCCATGGGCGGTTTTATACGGCGCTATGTTGCAGAATTCCCCTGCGCCCTTGTTCGGGTGGATGGCAAGATTGTCGCCTTCGCCACCATCTGGACCACACCGGATCGCACGACCTTTTCGATGGATCTGATGCGCTACTCTGACGATGCGCCCAAGAACGTCATGGACTATCTGTTTGTCGAATTGCTGCACTGGGGTGTGAGTCAGGGCTATGTCGCCTTTGAATTCGGCGTCGCCCCATTGGCCGGTTTGGAAGATCGTCCCTTGGCACCGATCTTGTCTCGCGTGGGGCGGCTGATGTTCGAGCGCGGCGAGGAGATCTACAATTTCCGGGGCGTTCGGCGTTATAAGGACAAATATGATCCGATTTGGGAGCCGCGCTATGTCGCTGCGCCTCACAAATGGGCCATTCCAATCCTCTTGGCCGATGCCAGTATGCTGGCGTCAGGCGGCATGGCCGGCCTTGCTAAGCGACCCAAGCGCCCGGACGAGCCTTCGATTTAACGTTGGCCATTGCCCGTCTGGATCCCGTGCAGATTGGCCAGGTGGACCACCATCATCAACAGGGCTGCGGCGCTTAAGAGCATTAAGAACCGATAGGGAATGAGCCTTGGCCCCTTGACGAAGTTGGGCGGAAGGGCCCCTCGCCAGCCGAAAAATGCGGTCAAGAGAGCGGCGATTGCGCCAATCACCAAGGTGGTCGTCTGATCCATAGTCCTTGAATGGCGATCCTAAGGGCTCTGCGCAAGGTCTGTTGCGACAAGAAACAGCTTAAAATTGTGTTTAATTAATCGCGGCCCTTGGTTAATGGTTCGTTTACACCCTATGAAACGGGCGTTAGCCTAATGACCAATAGGTGGAGACCGAATCGGATGGCCTTGGGGGAACCCTGGAGCGTTGATGGGCAAGAGCCCAAGCCCCAAGAGACGGCAGAGCGTTCTGCTGTGCGCTTGGTGATGCCAACCGCTGACCGGACCAAATCTATAAATGCTCATGACCCGCATACCGCTCAGTTGGTTGAGGTGGTGTTGGCTCGCCTTAATGAGCGCTTGGATCGGACCGAGGCGGCAACCTCTGAGGCGATCCGGGGTCTTCAGGCGGCCTTTGATCGACTGGCCAGTTCCGGTGACGGTGGACTGGGCCACCGCCACAGCGTTGAACATCGGTTCGAGGCGCTGGCGCGCGATCTCCATGCGCAGGTCGAGGATGTGCGCAGCGACCTGGTCCAAAGTCTAAAATCGAGCACTGACACGCGGTTCTCTCAGGTCGCCAAGGCTCTGGAAGCCATGGGCTTGCACATGCTGTCAGCTGAGCGACGCTCCTCTGAGGCGCTAGAACAGGTTGGCAGTGAAGTCGCACGCCTTAGCGGGGCAATGGACCAACGACTCGGACGCTATGAGATCGTCCAGTCCGATGCGCTCCAAAGGCTAAGCGCCGAGATCGATCGGATCGCGGATCGGCTGTCCGAGCGGATTGCCAGTTCGGAGCGCCGCTCGTCCCAAGCCATTACTGAGGCCAAGGACGAGTTTTCGCTCCTATCCAGCAGCATGGCCGAGCGCACCTTTGAGGCGACCACCGACCTGTCGGAACGTATTCGTCAGAGCGAAGAGCGCACAGCCCGGCTTTTAGAAGAGGCCCGCGCAAAGCTCGATCAACGGGTTGCGCCGCCTGCGCCTATCGTGGCTGAAGTTGAACCTCAAGCGGAGCCCGAGCCTGAAGGGGTAGTCGCCGAAACCCGCCACTCTGAACCGACCTTGATCAATCCGTTCATGGCGATGGATGATGTCGAGCCAGAGGCGTCTTGGCGGGACCTTGGTGACGGTTCAAGCCTATCTTTGTCTTCGCTGGATGAGGTTGAGGACGGCGAAACCGACGAGGATGACGCAACCAACTTCTTCTCCAGTGGTCTTGCGGCTGAACTGGCCGCCAAGATTAATGAGCATCAGGCTGAGCGTGCAGATGATCTGGCCGATGACATCACGGATTTGCCTTCTGAAATCCATGCGCAAGAGGTCGAGCCGGACCTAGACCTCGTCTCGGGGGGCTATGAACCCAAGGCCGCTGGGCCCTGGCCCGTGATCCAAGCCGATGGTGACGTCCTGTTTGCGCCGTCGCCGACCAAGGGTCGGGCACCGCGTCGGCCGAAACAAGCGCTCCCGCGCAAGGCGATTGTCGCCAGCCTAGCGGTCGTTTCCGTTTCTGTCGCGATTGCGGGTTTGGCCGTCATTGGGTCTGGCCAGCAAAATCTTTCGCCCGTTCAAGCCTTTCAGACCGTCATGGCGACGCTGAAGGGTGAGCGCAAAGGCTCTGTACCGATCGCCGATGCCAGCCAGATGGTGCAGGCCGCAGCCCCCTTGCAGCAGCCCGCACCCCGCGCCGCCGCCGCAGGCCTTAGCTCCGATCTGACCCAGGATGATGTCGGAACACCGATTGAGTCGGTCACCCAGTCGAAGTCGGTTATCTCCTCGCGGGACTATGCCTCCCTGCTCAAGAGCCTGTCTTCAACTGACGTCTCAGCTTTGCCCAAGCTCAAGCGCCTTGCCGATCAGGGATATGCCCCGGCCCAGAACGATTTGGGTAAGCTGTATGAAAATGGTGATCTGGGTCTCACCAAGGACTTTTCAGCCGCACGTCTTTGGACCGAGCGGGCGGCACGGTCCGGTGTGGTTGAGGCGATGCACCGGATTGGTCTCTATCACTATTATGGTCAAGGCGGGGTTCAGAACCCGATCCTTGCGGCCCAGTGGTTTCGCCGAGCGGCAGAGCGGGGCATGCTTGATAGCCAGTATAATCTAGCCCAGCTCTATGAGACAGGGCTCGGGGTCACGGCCAACAGCACCGAAGCCTATCGCTGGTACCTGATTGCGGCGCAATCGGGTGATGAAGAGGCTCTCAAGAAGGTTGCGACCTTGAGAGCGATTGTGCCTGCGGACGGGCGGGCCGAAATCGAGCGTCAAGCTCGAGCCTTTAAGGCGGGGTCCTGAGAACGGCAAAGCTAACGGTTACCCGTTGATCTTCAAGCCCTTCTTGGCCTAGACTCCCGTGCGACCCGACCGTGAAGCGTGAGCGAGGCCCGGCCCTTTGGATGTCTATCTGCCCATAGCCGAGGTGTCGGTCAATGCGCCGCTGTTGATCGCGCTGGGCATGGTCGTGGGTTTCATTTCCGGACTGTTTGGCATTGGCGGCGGCTTTCTGATGGCCCCTGTGCTGGTCTTTATGGGTATCCCCCCTGCCGTTGCTGTGGCGAGCCAAGCCAACCATGTGGTCGCTTCGTCGGCTTCCAGCGTCTTTGCCTATGGCCGCAAGCGCGCTGTGGACTTTCGTATGGGGGCGGTCTTGGCCGCGGGCGGAGCGGTAGGGTCGCTTATCGGCGTCGAGATTTTCCGGATGCTGCGCCTCTTGGGGCAAGGTGATCTGGTCGTATCCCTGTCCTATCTGATTTTTCTGGGTGTGATCGGCGGCCTGATGCTGACCGAGTCGCTGGGTGCGTTGCTGCGCCGCCGTCGGGGGGAGCCGCCGGAGACGGTGAAAGACCGTCGTCCAGCTTGGCTCTATGGCCTGCCCTTAAAGATGAAGTTTCCGCGCTCGCGGCTCTATATCAGCGTCATTCCGCCGGTCCTGATCGGCGTCTTTGTAGGCATCCTGTCCGCCGTGATGGGGGTGGGCGGCGGTTTCGTGCTCGTGCCCGCCATGGTCTATCTGCTGCGCATGCCAGCAGGGGTCGTCGTCGGCACGAGCCTGTTCCAGATCATCATCACCACCTCCTTAGTCACCGTCCTTCAGGCGGGGCGCAATCAGACAGTGGACCTGATGTTGGCGACACTGCTGCTGTTTGGCGGCGTCATTGGCGCGCAATTAGGGGCGAGGGCATCGGCCCGGTTCCGCGCCGAAGAACTGCGGGTTGTGCTTGCGGTCATCGTTTTGCTGGTCGGCTTGCAGATGGGGATGGGCGTGTTCGTCACCCCAGCCGATCCTTTTGTGCTCGCTCCGGGAATGGGGGGCTGATGGCCTTTGATCTTCCCCCACCGCCAGTCGCTGCGGCTAGCGTTTCCGCTGCCTTGACCACAACCATGGTCGAGGTGTCCTCGGACTATCATGGCCAGAAGATCGTCCTCTATGGCGCTGTCTTTAACAGCACCGATCGGCCCGCCGATGTGGTGGTCGTGGTTCGCGGTCCGGATCAGCCGGTACGGATCGCGCGCAAGGTGCAAGTGGCCGGCCTATGGCTCAATAGCCGCCCGGTCGTGTTTCAAGGGGCCCCCGGCTTCTACACGGTGGCCAGCAGCCGCCCCCTCAGCGAGATTGCGGACTATGGCACCCTTCGGCGGATGGCCATTGGGGTCGATCATCTGGCCTTCAACACGCCGACCGATGGTGCCGTGGAGACGCGGTTTGGGGTCAAGGATCTGGTGGTGAGCCGCTTGGGCAGCGACTATCTCGACTATCGCCGGGCCGTGGTGCGGATCAAGCACGCCGCCGGACTTTATGATCAGAATGAGCGCGGTGTGCGGTATGTCGACAAGGGCCTGTTTCGCGCCGAAATCGACCTGCCAACCGCAGCCCCCATTGGCCGCTATCAGGCCGAAATCCACCTGTTTCAAGATGGCCGTGAGGTTCAGGTCCGCCATCGTCCGCTCGAGGTGCGCAAGGTCGGCATAGAGCGCACCATCTATCTGTTTGCCCATGAGCGCCCTTGGGCCTATGGCCTCTTGGCGGTTTTCCTTGCCATCGCCAGCGGCTATGGTGCCTCTGTTATCTTCCGCAGGAGTTGAGCCCTCATGCCCGCTAGAGAGAAACCGCCCATAGCGGCCTGGGTCCTAGGCCTTGGCGGCACCTTGCCGTTCATAGCCACGGCCGTCGGCTATTGCGCTGGACCTGGAAATCTACGCGGTCCAATGAGTTTGGCGATGCTGACCTATGCCGCCCTCATCCTGTCCTTTTTGGGGGGTGCCCGTTGGGGGATGGAGTGCATCCGCCACTATCCACCGCGTGCGAAGGCGCTCACCCTTGCGGTTTTGCCCAGTTTGGCGGCTTGGGGCCTTTTGGTTGGCGCGATCTGGATGCCCCTCTCTTGGCAATTGGGCGGACTAATCGCCGTCTTTTTGGCCCAGTGGCTCTGGGATACGGGATCAGCCGAGACACCCCATTGGTACGCGCCCCTGCGCACGACCTTGACAGTGATCGCAGGCGTTTCGATGGCCTTTGTCTTCGAACAGTCTATGCGGGGCTAAGCCCTAGCGGTCCGCGACCAGCTGTTGCCAGCCGATCAGGTGGACCTGATCCTTGCCTAGCGCCGCCGCCATCGGGGGCTTGGCAAAGAGAGGGTCGTAGGCAGCGTCGCGAAGATTCAATCCCCCGGCATAGGCCCCAAAGGCGGGCAAGATCAGCCTTTGGCCATCGGTCGCAAAACAGCGCCGCCGGACACTGCGACCTTTCCCAACCACCTTGGCGCAGGGGTGCAGGTGCCCGGCCACCTCGCCCGGCTGAGGCGCGGGCAGGGGTTCGTGGCGCAAGATAAGATGGCTAATCGTAATCTCATCGATGGTCTGTCCGGGTAGATCACGAGGGCCATCGGCATCATGGTTGCCCACCACCCACAGTAGGTCGAGGCCGTGCGCGATCTGGCCAATCTGATCGATATCAGCGGGGGCCAACCGTGCCTCGGCCTGACCATCATGCAGGCTGTCTCCGAGCAGGATAAGCCTTTGTGGCTTCAGGGCCTCGGCTTCTCGCTGAATGCGGCGCAAGGTTTCGGCTGTGTCATAGGGCGGCAACATCTGGCCCCGTGCGGCATAGGCCGAACCCTTTTCGAGGTGAAGGTCCGCCACGACCAGCGTTTGATAGTGCTCCAACCACAGGGCACCAGAGGGGCGCAGGGTCACCGCCTCGCCATTGACCCTGAGCCTCACCGATCCACAGGCCAGTCTCACCGGCAGCTTGTCATTGGGGGTCACGAGAGGGCCTCACTGATCAGGTCAAAGGCAGCCTCTTCGAGGATCGCTTCTTGCGCCGCACCGGCGATGGCTTCGCGGCCAATCTCCATCATCACCGGCACGGCAAAGGGCGAGACCTTGGGCAGGTTGATCCCTTCAATCTTGCCGACGATCCGCTGCAAGAAATCACCCAACCTGCGAATATCCAGCATACCCACTGCGGCGTCAGCGCGGGCGCAGCGCAGTAACAGATGGTCGGGCTGATGTTTGCGCAGAACGTCATAGATCAGATCGCTGGAGAAGGTCACCTGTCGGCCAGACTTTTCCGCCCCCGCAAACCGTCGCTCGATCAGGCCGGAGATCAGGGCGCAGTGACGGAACAGGCGCTTGAGCATGATACTGTCATCCAGCCAGGCTTCGAGATCATCCCCGAGCATGTCCTGCTGGAACAGATCATTCAGGTCCAGTCCGTCCATCGGCTTCATGGCCCAGATGCAGAGGACATAGTCGTTACAGACAAAGCCCAAAGGCGCGACGCCCAACCGGTCCAGCCGCCGGGTCAGCAACATGGCCAAGGTCGTATGGGCTAGCCGACCCTCAAAGGGATAACAGACCAGATAGTGCTTTCCGCCGCGCGGGAAGGTTTCGACCAGAAGCCCATCGGCGGCGGGGATGGCCGAATGGCTCGCCTGTGCCCCTAGCCATTCTTGCACATCGCCGGGAAGCTGTTGCCAGTGGTCGCGGTCCATAATCATGTCGCGCACACGCTCGGCCAGATGGCTCGACATGGAGAACTTGGTGCCGCCCCAGCTTGGGATCTTAGGCTCCCTATCGGCAGATCGGGTGACGCGGGCATCCATGCCGCTGACCCCTTCAAAGCGCCAGACCTCACCGCCAAACAGGAAGGTGTCGCCGGGGGTCAGTTGCTCGAAATACCACTCCTCCGCCTCGCCGATCTTTCGACCGCCGCCGTGACGGCCGGACGAGACGCGGATGTTCAAGGTCGCGCCCGCCACGATGGCACCGACATTGAGCCGGTGGCGCTGAGCGGTTTGCGGATTGCGAACGCGCCAAAGCCCGTCTTGGCCCTTCACGATGCGCCGGAAGTGATCATAGGTTCGCAGGGCATAGCCGCCGTCCGACACGAAGGACAGCACATCGTCGAATTCCTGCCGCGTCATGTCCTCATAAGGTGCCGCTGATCTTGCCTCCTCGAACAGGGCCTCGCTGGACAGGGCCTCGCCGCAGCAGGCCCCCATCAGATGCTGCGCCAGCACGTCTAAGGCTCCACTGCGGGGCGGATCACCGTCTAGGGCTCCGGCCGCAACCGCCTCAAGGGCTGCTTGACATTCCAGCATTTCAAAGCGGTTGGCGGGTACCAGCAGGGCCCGCGAAGGTTCATCCAGCCGGTGGTTTGACCGGCCAATCCTCTGCACCAGCCGGGACGATCCCTTGGGGGCGGCCAATTGAATAACCAGATCGACAGCGCCCCAGTCGATGCCCAGATCAAGGGTTGAGGTGCAGACCACGGCCCGCAGGTCCCCCCTAGCCATCGCCGCCTCGACCTTGCGCCTCTGTTCGGGGGCCAGAGCCCCATGATGCAGGGCGATGGGCAGATTGTCTTCATTCAGCCGCCACAGCTCTTGAAAGGCAAATTCCGACTGCCAGCGGGTATTGACGAAGACGAGGGCCGTCCGCGCGGTCTTCAGGGTCTCATAGACCTCCGCCATGGCGTGTTGAGCGCTATGGCCAGCCCAAGGCACGCGCTGATCAGACAGCAAAACCTCGATACGCGGCGGGGCCCCGGGCGTGCCTAGCACGAGATCGGCCACCTCTGGCTGCGGCGCGATCCAGCGGCGCAAGCGGTCTGGGTCCTCCACCGTTGCCGACAGGCCAACTCGGCGCATGGCGGGGGCAAAGCTTTGCAGCCTTGCTAGGCCAAGACAGAGCAGGTCGCCGCGCTTGGAGCCATGCAGGGCGTGGACCTCATCGATGATCACGGTCTTGAGGTTGGCGAAATAGGCTCTTGCCCCGTCCCAGGCGCAGAATAGAGCGAGTTGTTCGGGCGTGGTCAGCAAGATGTCTGGCGGATTGGCCTTTTGCCTCTGGCGCTTGGACAGGTTGGTATCGCCCGTGCGGGATTCCACGCGGATGGGCAGACCCATCTCCTCAATCGGGGCCATGAGGTTGCGAGCCACATCCACGGCCAAGGCCTTGAGCGGCGAAATATAGAGGGTGTGGATCCCCTCGGGACGCTCTGTGGCTGGCGTCTGGTTCAGCTCAATGAGGCTGGGCAGGAAGCCGGCCAAGGTCTTGCCGCCGCCGGTCGGGGCGATGAGCAGCACATGGCGGCCCTCCTGCGCCCTTTGCACCATCGCGATCTGATGGTCGCGCGCAGCCCAGCCCTTCGCCGCGAACCAGTCTTGAAACTGGCTGGGCAGGATGCTGGTCTGAGACGGCGCGGGGCGCTCCATGGGGCGGGCTGAACCTGCTGGCAGATGGCGGAATTTACGCCGCCTCTATAGCAGCTTTGCGCCAGACCTTAGGCCTTTGTCGGCAGGTCGAAAATCAGCAGGCTGGAGGTGGCGCTGGCATAGAGGTTCCCGGCGGCGTCCGTGACCTTGCCCTCGGCAAAGGCGGCGCGGCGGCCCATGGTGATGACCATGCCCTCAGCGGTGATCGGGCCGGTCTTGGCGGTCATGGCCTTGTGGTAGCTGACCTTGAGCTCGAGCGTTGTATAGCCTTGACCGGGCTTGAGCTTGGAATGGACCGCGCAGGCGAGCGCAGAGTCGAGCATGGTCGCCGCATAGCCGCCATGGACCGTACCGATGGGATTATAGACATCCTCTGTCGGGGTGCCCCCAAACACGACCTTGCCCTCTTCGACCGAGACGGCGGTAAAGCCCAGCGTCGCGCCGATGCCGCGCCGGGGCCCGCCGCTTTGGAATGCGGCTTGAAGCTGCTCTAGGCCGGACATTTCGGCAAAGGCCTTGGGTTCAGTGGTCATGATAGGGGCTTTCAGGGCTAGGGGAGGCGAGCCCCACGCGGGCGCGCAGGGCAAGACGAGACTGTTCTAAAAGACGAAGGGATAGGGCCTGATCCTCGACGGCGCGCGATAGGGCCAGGGCTCCGGCCAGTTCTGCGATGATGGATGAGGCCAAGGCCATCGGGTCTGGCGTGGTTTCAGGCAGGTAACTGGCCATTAGTCGCACCATGCCACGCACGCCCGTATCGAAGGCAGGCCGAGCAAGGGCGGGCAGTTGCGCGGACTGACCTAGCAGGCAGGCGACGGGACAGCCCCGGTCCGGTCGGTCTCGGTGGTCGGCGGTCAGATAGCTGTCGATAAAGGCCCCAAGGGCGGCGGGACCGGACCGATCTTCGATGGCCCGGTGTCTTTGGGCGGCTGCATCTTCGAACATGGTTTTGACGGCTGCGGCGATCAGGGCGTCCTTGGAGGCAAAATGGGGACCCCTTGCGGACCATGGGTGCGGATCTGGGCTGCAGCGGCCTTAAGCACCCGGTTTCGGGTCTGAAGCTTCTGATCACTGGAATAGCGCACGGGCCGCCCTCCGGCTTCATATGATGGTCGTCATGTAAATTGATGCGAGGCCTAAGGCAAGGCGCGGCTCGAGCCATCTCTTTGCATTGATTGGGGTGAGGGGGTAAGCCGAAGAGATTGATCCCCTTTGAGGCCCCGCTTGCCCGACATCATCCCCATCACCGATCCAGAAGATCCGCGCATCGCCGCCTATCGTTCCGTCAAGGAGCGCGATCTGGTGGGACGTGAGGGCCTGTTTATTGCT
>JBEGOG010000005.1:0-18499 GCA_041182125.1 Pseudomonadota bacterium | reverse complement strand
CGCTATTGGGTGATCGAGGTTGATGGCGTTCCCGCAGGCGTCGCCAATCTGGCCGATATTGATCGCCGCAATGGCCGCTGTAGCCTCGGTCACTATCTGGCCGAACCTGCTGCCCGAGGCAAAGGCGTCGGAGCCTATGTCGAATATTGGCTGATCGAGCAGGTCTTCGGTCCGCTTGGGCTGAACAAGTTCTGGACCGAAGTGCTTCTTTCCAACGAGTCCGCTTGGCGGCTGCATCTGGATTTTGGCTTCCAACGCGAGGCGCTCTACCGTCAGCACGTGATGAAAAGCGGTCACTATCAAGACGTCGTCGGCCTTGGCCTTCTCGCCGAAGACTGGCCTGCCCTGCGCCCCGCCATGAAGGCGCGCCTCGAGGCCAAGGGCTATCAGGTCGATTGAGCCTCGCGCCGTCTCGACAGGGCGGTCAAAGCCTCTAGGCTAAAGCACAATCAAGAGTCGGGGCGGAACAAAGATGGGTGACGAGCAAAAGCCAATGGCACGCCGGATCGGGTCGATCATCGGCGGATCTGTCGGCAATCTGGTCGAGTGGTTTGACTGGTACGTCTATGCCGCCTTCTCGCTCTATTTCGCCAAGGCCTTCTTCCCAAAGGGTGACCAGACCGCGCAGTTGCTCAGCGCCGCCGCGGTCTTTGCCGTTGGCTTTCTGATGCGCCCGGTCGGGGCATGGATGATGGGGGCCTATGCCGACCGGGTGGGACGCAAGGCCGCCTTGACCCTATCGATGGTCATGATGTGCGGCGGTTCGCTGGTCATCGCCCTGACCCCCGGATACAGCACCATCGGCATGTTGGCCCCCGTCATTCTGGTTCTGGCCCGCATGTTCCAAGGCCTCAGCGTCGGCGGCGAATATGGGGCCAGCGCCACCTATATGTCCGAGATGGCCAGTTCCAAGAACCGAGGCTTCTGGACCAGTTGGCAATATGTGACCCTGATTATGGGCCAGTTGCTGGCCCTCGCCACCTTGATGGTGCTGCAGGCCGTCATGCCGGAAAGCCAGTTGGAAAGTTGGGGCTGGCGCATTCCCTTCTTTATGGGCGGTGCCCTCGCCGTCGTGGCCTTCTATCTGCGCAGTAGCATCGACGAGACGCCCGCCTTTGAGCAACTCAAGGCCAAGGCTGCCGAGGATAACCTGCCGCCCAAAGGCGGCACGATCAGCGCCCTGCTGGCCCATCCGCGCGAGGCCCTGATGGTCGTGGGGATGACCATGGGCGGCTCCTTGGCCTGCCTTCACCACCTATATGCAGAAAGATCTGCACAATACCTCCGGCTTCAGCAAGGAGACGGCGACCAGCATAAGCGCCGTGAGCCTTGTGCTGTTCATGGTCCTGCAACCGGTCGCGGGCTGGATGTCTGACAAGTTGGGTCGCAAGCCGATGTTGATCGCCTTTGGCGTCTTGGGCAGCCTCTGTACCGTGCCGATCTTCAACGCCTTGAGCCAGACCCGCGACGAGATGACCGCCCTAATCCTCGTCTGCGCCGCGCTCGCCATCATCTCCAGCTACACCTCGATCAGCGCCGTGGTGAAGGCTGAGCTGTTCCCGGCCCATGTGCGCACGCTGGGGGTCGCCCTGCCCTATGCCCTCGCCAACTCGATCTTTGGCGGCACAGCGGAATATGTCGCCCTGTGGCTCAAGCAGGGCGGCCATGAATCGTGGTTCTATGTCTATGTCAGCGTCTGTATCGCCCTGTCGTTGCTGGTCTTCCTGACCATGCCCGACACCCGCGACAAGAGCCGCATCAATGAGGACTAGACGCTGACGCCCACACCGATGGGACAGGTCACGCCGGTGCCGGAAATGCCGCAATAGCCGTTCGGGTTCTTGGCCAGATATTGCTGGTGATAGTCCTCGGCATAGAAAAATTCCGGCGCGGGCAAGATCTCGGTCGTAATCCGGCCAAGGCCTCGGGCTGACAGGGCCGCCTGATAGGCCGCGCGGCTGGCCTCAGCGATCTGGGCCTGAACCTCGTCCACCGGATAGACGCCCGAGCGGTACTGAGTGCCGATATCATTGCCTTGGCGCATGCCTTGGGTCGGGTCGTGATTTTCCCAGAAGGTCTTGAGCAGCGCCTCATAAGAGATCACGGACGGATCGAACACGACCTTGACCACCTCTGTATGCCCCGTGCGGCCGCTACAGACCTCTTCATAGGTCGGATTGGGCGTAAGCCCTGCGCCATAGCCCACAGCCGTCAGGGCCACGCCTGGAAGCTGCCAGAACACCCGCTCGACGCCCCAGAAACAACCCATGGCCAGATAGGCGACCTCTAGCCCCTCACCATAGGGACCCTTCAACGGCAAACCCGTCAGCAGATGGGTTCGCGCCGTCGGTATGGCCATGGCCCGGCCCGGCAAGGCGGTGTCGGCGGTCGGCAGGTCGAGAGATTTCTTGGCAAACAGCATGGCGCGCTCCATCAGCATGTGCCCTCAATATAGGTCGCTAACATCTAAACACACTCTACCCGTTGTCCTAAGCGCTTAGGTCTGTATATTCCGCGCCTTCCTGACCGGGACCAACCCCCGGCTCAGATCAGCCCTATCCACCGCCAAGATCGCAAGATTTCGGCCAAACGGATAGGACCTGTGGTGTTGGTGCGGTGGCCGAGTGGTTGAAGGCGCACGCTTGGAAAGCGTGTTTAGGTGAAAGCTTAACGTGGGTTCGAATCCCACCCGCACCGCCAGCGGCCAAATGAGGCCCAAATCCAAACTTCTCTTAAGTCTGCATTTTTCTAAAATATGGATTTTTTACAGGAGTTTAAGCCATTTTCTGGTTGGTTTCAGTGGATAGCCTTGCAACCATAGGATCGTTCGAAGTTTCGCGAAGTTGAATGTCTACCCTTATGATGTTTGCGAACCGGAAAGCGGATAGTCATACGGAAATGGCGCAATTCCACTAATATTGAGGTCTAAAAAGCTCCCCACTGAACTGCGCTCATTACGGTTTGATAGCCGGCCACCATTGCTGCTTGGCTCAGGCCCAAGTGTGCGCCATTGACGCACTTTTAAGTCGAACCTAGCCATGCCCCATGGCAAAGAGAAAAAGCACCCTCGATGGGGCCATCCGGTCAAATGAATAACGACTGTCCGATTTCATAGAATTCATAGACCGGACCATTCAAAGTCTGCGCCCCTGTGCCAACGCATATGCAGTCATTCAACCATGCCAAACGGTCACTGCCGCTTTCTAGCCGTGCGGTCGCCGCCAAAGAATACTCGTCAGGTTGTAGCAGTGCGCCGCGGCTAAAGCGCTCCATAGCCTCGGGTACCGCAAGGAACCGCCCTTGATAGGTCATGTAGATCAGCGCGCCATCGTCCGTCTGAAGCACCAATCGGACATCGATCAACATTACACCGTCGGGCCGGTTAACCACCCAATCTGCCCCGGGCAACACAGTGCCTCGCAGGCGGTCGCCATTGAATGTACCGCCAGTAACCGGGGCAATTCTTCTTCGACCGGCTGGCGTTTTGCCGATGTTTGTCATGCCTGCGAAATCGACATTCAACGCAAGGGTGAAGAGGTGGCGATGGCGCAGTTCGGCCGAGGGCAGATTTTCAGTCATGGACAATAAGCTATCAGCCGGTCCATGCTGGCGCAAAGGGAGAGTTGTAGATGGATATCATTGCGCGGCGTCCGCGACCTTCAGTGCAGGACGTGTTGGCCGAGGACACAAATCCAGCGCCAGCGATTATGCGCGAGGAATCTCCCGCTATGGGCCTCAGCGACGAGGATGTTTCGACCGAACGCTATTTCGACAAGGGCTGGCACGACCGTGAGGTGGAACAGGTTTGGCGCAAGTGCTGGCAAATGGCCTGCCGTGTCGAGCACATCCCGAATGTTGGCGATCACGTAATCTATGAGATCGTCCATGACTCCCTGATCGTGATCCGCACCGCACCGGACGAGATCCGGGCCTATGTTAATTCATGTCTCCATCGCGGCACTCTGCTGCGAACCGCAGGTGGTTGCGTGAAGCAGTTACGCTGCCCTTTCCATGGCTGGACCTGGAAGTTGGATGGCACGCTCTCTGCTCTGCCGGGGCAATGGGATTTTCCGCATGTCGACAGGACTAAGATGAACCTGCCTGAAGCCAAGGTCGGGCTTTGGGGTGGTTTCGTGTTCGTCAACTTCGACCAAGATTGCGAGCCACTCGAGAGTTATCTGGAAAACCTCCCCGAGCACTTTGCGGCCTTTAATTTGGAAGATCGTTACGTTGCAGCGCATGTCGCCAAGATCATGCCGTGCAACTGGAAATTGGCGATGGAAGCGTTCGTCGAGGCTTACCATGTGAGCATCGCCCATCCACAGGTGATGAGCTATTACGGAGACAGCAACACGCAATATGATATTTGGCCGGGCGTACGGCATGTTAGCCGAATGCTCAGTGTCCAAGGTGTGCCATCGCCATCCACGAAAGGCATTTCCGCCGAACGAACCATCGAGGAGATGCGGCGCGACGTGCCCTTCTTCGCTGGCAAGCCGATCACCGTGGAAGAGGGTGAAACCGCTCGCAAAAAACTGGCCGAACGCGCCCGCGAGAGGATTTCACGCAGCATTGGACGCGATATGTCGGACCTATCCGACACGGAATCGCTCGACCTGATCGAATATATGCTGTTCCCGAATATGGTGCCGTGGGGCGGCCAGGCTCTGCCTATAACCTATCGCTTCCGGCCTAATGGTGACGATCCAGAGAGTTCGATCATGGAGATCATGTTCCTGTTTTCAAAAGCCGCAGATGGCACACATCCGCTGCCAGCAACCATGACCCTTCTGGGTCCAGATCAAAACTGGAGTGACGCTCCGGAACTTGGTTCTGCCGCAATGGTGGCAGATCAAGATACTGACAATTTGATGCGAGTTCAGAAGGGCCTACGCGCCTCTAAGAAGCCCGGTGTAACACTTGCGCGCTACCAGGAAAGTCGGATCCGGCACTACCACGATACGCTTGATGCCTATATGGCCAATAAACGAGGCTGACAGCGAAGGCACCTGATCCCTTAGGAATTATAGACCTAATTGACTTGAAAAAGACACGGCTACCTTGGGTTTTAAATTGGGCACCCTTTGCCCAGTCCTGAGGTTCAAAATTTTACAATAATATATTTAAATCAATAATTTATGCCTAGAAAAGGTTGGGTCCGGGTCGACGACGCTCCGCCACCTCTGACTCAGCCAACCTTCATTGTGGATCCCCCAAGTCGTGCAGACCTCTGGGTGTTTGGGACCAGTCCCACCGCGACTGCCGCCAGCGTCGGTTCGAATGAATCTGGGCGTGATGCGGCGTACATAGGCACCTTGCGACTAGCCGACGCCCGGCGCGCTGGTTAAACAGCCTTGCCGTCCGGACACGCTCGCGGCGCAATGACCGACAGATCACAGGCTCGCTTAAGTCAAAAAGCAGGATGGCATGACGAACGACAAGATATTGATCGCTGGGGGAGGAATTGCCGGATTGACCCTGGCCCTGACCCTTCACGACATCGGCGTGGCCTGTACCGTCTTCGAAAATGTGCCCGAACTGCTGCCGCTTGGCGTCGGGATCAATCTTCAGCCCAATGCGGTGCGCGAACTGGAAGATCTGGGCATTGGCGAGGCTGAACTCGACAAGGTCGGCATCCCAGCGCGGGAATGGGCGCTGGTCGGCCTTAATGGACGGGACGTTTACAGCGAGCCCCGCGGCAAAGGGGCCGGTTATAGATGGCACCAGTATGCCGTCCATCGCGGTGCCTTCCATCTCCTCCTCTACCGTCATGTCATTGCGCGGCTAGGACCGGACGCGGTGCGTTTAGGCGAAAAGGTCAGCGGCTATCAAAAACAGCCCGATGGCAGCGTGATCGCCCAAATCACGCGCAAGGACGGCAGCCAGACGCAAGCGACAGGTCGGCTGCTGATCGGTGCCGATGGCATCCATTCGGCGATCCGCGCGCAGATGCACCCAGACCAACCACCAATCCATTGGGGCGGCACAATCATGTGGCGCGGCACGGCCAAGGGCGTGCCGATCCGATCCGGCTCATCCTTTGTCGGGCTCGGGACCGCGCGTCACCGCGTCGTTTTCTACCCGATCTCTGCGCCTGATGCGGATGGTATTTCGGACATCAACTGGATCGCCGAAAAGACCTATGACGACCAGCATGACTGGCAAAAAAGTGGCTGGTTCCGTCCGACCCCGCTGTCCGAATTTGCCCATGAATTTGACGGGTTTGTCTATGACTGGCTCGACCTGCCAAAGCTGATGGCTCAATCCGCAATGGCCTATGAAAACCCGATGATTGACCGGGACCCCCTGCCCTCATGGGTCGATGGGCCCGTCGCGCTGATGGGCGATGCGGCCCACCCAATGTACCCCACCGGCTCCAATGGCGCGTCTCAGGCTATTATCGATACCCGCGTGCTCGGCAGACACCTTGTCGAGACCGGCGTCACGGCGCAAAGCCTTGCGCGGTATAATGATGAGCTTTGCGCGCCTGTGGGACAACTCGCGCTGCGCAATCGCGGGGATGGGCCGTTCGGCTTACTTCGGCTGGTAGACGAACGCTGCGGCGGCGTGTTCGATACTATAGATGATGTTGTCAGCGAAGAGGACCGCAAGCAGTTCATGCTCGCCTATCAGACGGCGGCCGGATTCGCGCGTGACGCGCTAAATGCTGCTCCACGGACTATCCCGGTTGGGGCCCGTGTGAAGAAGGAGATTCTGCCATGACCATCGCGCTTGAGGAAATCTGCATATTGTCAGTCGATCTCGCCCGTCCGCATGAGATTGGGAAGAGCACGGGAGGCGCGCGCCGGATCATCCCGATCATCGGCGGCAGGGCGGAAGGTGCCCGCCTATCTGGCAAGATTTTAAACCTCGGGGCAGACTGGCAATCAATGGAAGGCGAAACGCTCGCCCATCTTGACGCGCGCTACGCCATCGAAACGGACGATGGTGCCCTGATCGAGGTCACCAGCCAGGGCCTGCGCTCCACGTCCATCGAAATCGCCCAGCGGATCGCCTCAGGCGAAACGGTGGACCCAGAAACCTATTACATGCGCACCCTGATCCGCTTGGGGAGCGGCGATCCGCGCTATGGGTGGGTCAACCAATCTCTCTTTCTCGCCAAGGGCGGAAAATTCGGGTCCACAGTGCGCTTGACCGTCTACCGCGTCGGTTGAACCAAAGGCATTGTCCGCGACAATAGCATGCACACGAAGCCGATATTGAAGCGCACAGGCCCTTGCTTGACCTAAGGGCGTGGCACTAGGGTTGGGACCTCTATTGAAGGGACATGTGCCATGGCTAAGCCACCTGCTGGATTTAAGACTCGCCTCGAGCCGCAAGACGAGTTTCCGCACGATCCGGGCGAGGCCAAAAACTATAATGAAAGCATGTATTTCAACGTCTTCGATCCCACATCGAAGATGGGAGGCTGGTTTCGGATCGGCAACCGGCCCAATGAGCAATATGCTGAGATCAGCGTTTGCCTCTATCTGCCCGATGGGCGCATTGGCTTTGCCTTTGCGCGGCCCGCTATTGAGGCCAACACGGAAATGGCGGCAGGCGGCCTACGGATCGAGGTTCTGGAGCCGTTCAAGCGGTTGAAGGTGACCTATTCCGGCAAGGCCCTCTTGCTAGACCACCCCCAAGAGATGGCCAATCCTAAGGCCGCCTACAAGAACAACCCTTCGGTCCCCTGTACCGTGGAACTGGACTATGAGGGTGTATCGCCCATGTATGGCGGCGAGACGGTCAAGGAAGACGGCACTCCCATCGAGATCGACCCCGAAAAGTCCTTCGCCAAGGCGCACTACGAACAGCATTGCGCCGCGCGCGGCGTGATCACGGTTGGCGATGAGCGGTTTGAGATTTCCGGCTTTGGTCTGCGTGACAAGTCTTGGGGTCCGCGCCATTGGCAGGCCATTGACTGGTACCGCTGGTGTCCGATGAACTTTGGCCGCGACTTTGGCATGATGCTGTCGGTGATCGGCAATGGTCAGGGCGGAGCCTATCAAGGCGGCATGGTGTTCCGCGATGGGATCTATGACCTGATCACCGAGTGCGTCATCGACAGTGACTGGGACGAGAACGACTATCAGACGGCCCTGCGCGCTAAGGTCAAGACCGAGGGTGGCAAGTCCTATGAGGTCACAGGCCGAGTCCTATCGCTGATCCCCCTGCGCAACCGCCGGGTCACGCCCGAGGGCCAAGAGCTCCAGACCCGGATCACCGAAGGCATGACCGAATATCGCTGCGGCGACCTGGTCGGCTATGGCCTCAGCGAATATCTCGACCAGATCGTTGACGGCACCCCTAGCGGCCGCAAGGCGGGTTACTAGGCCGAGCGCGCCGCCTAGGCCTCTTCGGGCAAGAGCTCCGTGTCGATCTGGGCCTGCATAGCGGCGGAGTAGCGCGGACCAGCGATGACACCGGGCGCGAAGATGGCCTCGACCTCGGCTAGGACCCTAGGGTCGATGGCCAGGTGCGCCGCGGACAGGTCTTCGTCCAGATGGGCGATGCTGCGGGTGCCGGGGATGGGCACGATGGTCTCAGACCGCGACAGGACCCAGCCCATGGACAGCTGGGCAGGCGTCAGACCTGCGGCCTTGGCGACCTGCGTAAAGCGCGCAAAGAGCTGAAGATTGTGCGACAGGTTCGGCTCTTGGAACCGGGGCATGAGATTGCGGATATCCCCTGCCTCGTAGTTGGCATCCCTAACGCCACCGGCCAGAAAGCCCCGCGCGACGGGCGAAAAGGCAACAAAACCAACGCCAAGCTCTTGGCAGGCCGCCAAGACGCCGACTTCAGGATTGCGAACCCAAGGGGAATATTCGCTCTGCATGGCGGCGATGGGATGGACCGCATAGGCGCGGCGAAGGGTGGCGGCCGACATTTCCGACAGACCAATCGCCCCGATCTTGCCCGCCTCCTTGGCACGCACCAAGGCCCCGACGGAGTCCTCGATCGGCACCTTCTTGTCTAGGCGGTGCATATAGTAGAGGTCGATATGATCGGTATTGAGCCGGACCAGCGCCTGATCCAGCGTCTTGGCCATGGCATCAGGATGGCCGTTCAAGATCCGCTGACCATCTTGAACATCGAGCACGCATTTGCTGGCCAGAACAAACTCTTTGCGGCGGTGCATCAGCGCCTTGGCCACAAGCCGTTCATTATTGCCTTGGCCATAGATGGCGGCCGTGTCGAAGAAGGTGACGCCCGCATCCAGCGCATGCTGCAACAGCTTGATACCGTCGGCCTCAGACGGCGGCGTGCCATAGGCATGGCTGAGATTCATACAGCCCAGACCAATGGACGAAACCGATAGGGGTCCGATGTGACGGATGGGAAGTGCGGCCACGGGTCTGTCCTTAAATCTCATGCGGAGTGAAGAGCAAGAGATTGATCTGACCTGTCACGGTAAGATTGGCAAGAGCAAGCGACCGTAACTAGAGCATCCAGCCGATACCGACGGCCTGCTGGCCCGCAATCTGCAAGACAAAGTCTGCGACGCCGTCACCATTCACGTCAGCGCTGAAGGTGGTGATTTTGGTGGTCGCATCATAGATGAGCGTTGCTTGACCCGCCTGCTTGGAGAAGGCGGTCACAAAGCTAAAGGCCTGGTCCCCCGCAAGCGCGCTATTGGCATCAATGCGCGACAGGTCGATATAGTCGCCATCCGCCCGATTGAAATCGGTGATCAGATCGAGCGCTGCCAGCGTACTGTCGGTCAGGGCCGTGAAGATGAAGGCGTCCGCGCCCGCTCCGCCGGTCAGCGTATCCTTGCCGCCACCCCCGGTGAGGAAATCCTTACCCGCGCCGCCTGACAGGACGTTGGCCCCAGCATTGCCGAGGATGATATTGTTCAGATCGTTGCCCGTACCACTGATGGCACCCGTGCCGGTGAGGGTCAGGTTTTCGACGTTTGCTGTGAGGCTATAGCTGATGCTGGATGTCACCTTGTCCGTGCCTTGACTGGCAAGCTCGGTAACCACATCCCCTGCATTATCAACCATATAAAGATCATCACCAAGTCCGCCGATCAGCGTATCCGCGCCTGCCCCACCGTCTAAACTATTGGCCGCGCTATTGCCCGTGATGGTGTTGTTGAGGCTGTTGCCGGTGCCATTGATCGCCGTTGTCCCGGTCAGGACGAGTTTCTCGAGATTGCCGCCCAAGAGGTAGGTGATGCTGGCCTGCACCGTATCCGTGCCTTGGTTGGCCAGTTCTGTAACGACATCTGTGGCCACATCCACCACATAGGTGTCATCACCGAGTCCACCGACCATAGTGTCTGAGCCCGCACCGCCATTCAGGAGGTTCGCTGCGCTGTTGCCCGTCAAAATATTATTGGCTGCATTACCCGTTCCGTTGATTGCGGCCGTGCCGGTCAAGGTCAGGTTCTCGACATTGGTGCCTAGGCTATAGGTCAGGCTAGTCTTAACCGTATCGGTGCCTTCACTGGCCAACTCCGTGACCACCTCACCTGCCACGTCGACGATGAAGGTGTCATCACCAAGGCCGCCAATCAGGGTGTCGATTCCGCCCGCACCATCAAGGATGTCGTTGCCCGCGCCGCCGTTCAAGATATTGACCGCACCGTTGCCGGTAATAACATTGTTGGCACTGTTGCCCGTGCCATTGATCGCGGCGGTTCCTGTTAGGATCAGGGTCTCAACATTGGTCGACAGCGTATAGCTGATGCTCGCCTCAACCCGATCAACGCCTTCATTGGTCAACTCGGTGACGATGTCACCGGCATTGTCGACCACATAGCTATCGTCACCGAGCCCCCCGGCCATGGTGTCAGCCCCCAAACCGCCGTCGAGGCGATTGGCGGCACTGTTACCCAGCATGATATTATTGACGTTATTACCTGTGCCGTTAATGGCGGCCGCCCCGATCAGAACCAGATTTTCAAGGTTCGCGCCGAGACCATAGGTAAGGCTGGCCTTCACTGTATCTGTGCCTTGGTTGGCGAGTTCTGTGATCACATCGCTGACAACATCGACGATATAGGTGTCATCTCCGAGCCCGCCGACTAGCACGTCAATCCCGCCCCCGCCGTCGAGCGTGTCATTGCCTGCGCCGCCTTCTAGTCGGTTCGCAGCAGCGTTGCCGATCAGCACATTGTTGAGGCTATTGCCGACACCATTAACCGCCGCCGATCCGGTCAGCGTTAGGTTCTCGACATTGGCACCCAGGCTATAGCTTATAGCGGTTTGCACCGTGTCGATGCCTTCGTTGGCCAGTTCCGTGACCAGATCGCCTGCGACATCAACCACATAGCTATCATCGCCAAGGCCGCCGGTCATTGTGTCGATGCCTGCGCCGCCATTGAGGAGATCGTTGCCCGCCCCACCGATCAGGGTGTTGGCGGCATCATTTCCAATGAGTGTGTCCGCGCCAGACCCACCGATGGCCTGTTCTATGGTCACGCCGACCGCAATGGACACGTTGCCGCTCAAGCCGCCGACACTGGAGAAAGATCCCGCCCGCAGGTCGATGATCTGATTTTGGCCATAGCCTGAAAAGTCAAACCGGTCGGTCCCGCCAGCATCCCAGACGCAGAAGACCACCGCCCGCGCGGCACCGTTGACCGATGCCGCAAACCAGTCGCGATCTGCCGTAGAGTTGAAGCCATAGACCGTATTGCCCGTGCGGGTGGTCATGTTGGCACCGTAGAGCTTCTGCGCTGCGGCGATGTCGTCCATCAGGGGCGTCGACGCGTACATATAGGCCGACGCGCCGGTGAAGCTGGCGTCAAAATAGCTCATCAAGGTATATTGGCGGCTATCTTCGGCATAGGAGGCGCTGCTGGCATAGGTTGGCGCACCGCCATTATAGTTGCCCGGGTGCACTAGGCCTAAGGCATGGCCAAACTCGTGCGCGATGGTCAGTCGCCCGTAGGTCAGATAGTCGTAATTGCGGCTGCTCGCATAGTTGATATTGACGTGAACATCGCCTGAGGCTGACGCGATATTCGTGCTGCCTGGCAGATAGGCGTAGGCGGCGGAACCATCCGCAGCGGAGTAGTTTGAGAACAGGATGGTAGCATTGTTAGAATAGGCCTGATTGCCCACTGTGCCCGTTCCAACGCGGTTGAATTGGACATTGGCGACGTCTGACCACGAGACCAGCATGGCCAAGGTGAAGTTGATCTCGGCCTCGGTGAAGCGCGAAAAGCTGGCGGGATCGGTATTGGTCGCTGAACTCTTAAAGGCAAAGGAGATGTTGGTGACACCGTCAATCTTGCCATCTGAACTATCGAGCCAGCGATAGCCGCTGCGTGTCAGAATATCACCCGCTTCTGAAGCGGTTTTAGAAACCTTACCATTGACGATTAACCCGCCACCGCGGGTATTGCCGACCTGAAGGGGCATAGTGGACTCATTCCCGCCTTTTGCTCGTGTCGCTACAAGGGGGATACAATTTCGATGACGGCAGAGCCGACTTGATTACAGCATCCATCCCAGAGCAGTGTCTTGCTGACCTGTGATCTGTAGAACAAAGTCTGCCACGCCGTCACCATTCACGTCAGCGCTGAAGGTGGTGATTTTGGTCGTCGCATCGTAGGACAACGTTGCTTGACCGGCCTGCTTGGAGAAGGCGCTGACAAAGCTGAAGGCCTGATCGCCCGCAAGCGTGCTGTTGGCGTCCAGAGCCGACAGATCGATATAGTCACCATCCGCCCGTGTGAAATCGGTGATCAGGTCCGGGGTCGCAACCGCGCTGTCGGTGAGGGCTGTGAAGATAAAGGCATCGGCCCCTGCGCCGCCGGTCAGCGTATCCTTGCCGCCACCGCCGGTGAGGAAGTCATTGCCTGCGCCGCCATTCAGGACGTTGGCTGCGCTATTACCGATCAGGATATTGTTTGCGGTGTTACCCGTGCCATTGATCGCTGTGGTCCCGGTCAAGGTCAGGTTCTCTACATTGGCACCGAGTGTATAGGTTGCCGCCGAATTGACTGTATCGATGCCTTCATTGGCCAGTTCCGTGACCACGTCACCAGCGACATCGACGAAATAGATGTCATCGCCCGCGCCACCGGTTAACTTATCAATGCCCGTGCCGCCGTTAAGCGTGTCGTTGCCAGCACCGCCAGTCAGAATGTTGGCACCGGTATTGCCGATCAAGATGTTGTTTGACGCGTTTCCGGTTCCATTGATCGCTGCCGTGCCGGTGAGGGTCAGGTTTTCGAGCGTGGCTCCGAGCGTGTAGGTGACCGCAGCCTTGACCGTGTCGGTGCCTTCATTGGCCAGTTCCGTGACCACATCCCCGGCAACATCGACAATATAGGTATCGTCACCAAGGCCGCCGAGCAGGCTATCAATCCCTTTGCCGCCATCGAGCGTGTCATTGCCAAGGCCGCCGGTCAGAACATTCGCCGCCGCATTGCCGGTCAGCACATTGTTCAACTCGTTGCCCGTGCCGTTGATCGCGGCCTTACCGGTCAAGGTCAGGTTCTCGAAATTGGCCAGCAAGCTGTAGGTGAAGGCCGCCTTGACCGTGTCGGTGCCTTCATTGGCAAGCTCGGTAACCAGGTCGGTCGCGACATCGATCACATAGGTGTCGTCGCCGAGGCCACCGGCCATCGTATCACTGCCGGTGCCGCCATCGAGGATATTGGCCCCGCTGTTGCCGATCAGACTATTGTTGACCGTATTGCCGGTCGCGTTGATCGCAGCCGTACCAGTCAGGGTCAGGTTTTCCAGATTGGCACCCAGGACATAGGTGATGCTCGACCTGACCGTGTCGGTGCCTTCATTGGCCAGTTCCGTCACCTTATCGCCGGTCGCATCGACCACATAGGTATCGTCGCCCGTGCCGCCGGTTAGGGTATCGCTACCTGCCGCGCCATCGAGAACATCATTGCCTGCGCCGCCCGTAAGGATGTTCGCCGCCGTGTTTCCGATGAGGATATTGTTCGAGGCGTTGCCCGTGCCATTGATCGCCGTCGTACCTGTCAGCGTCAGGTTTTCTAGCGTGGCACCGAGCGTATAGGTAATGGCAGACTTGACGGTGTCGGTCCCCTCATTGGCCAGTTCCGTAATGATTTCACCCGCGACATTGACCGCATAGGTGTCGTCGCCAAGGCCGCCAATCATCGTGTCAATACCGGCACCACCGTCCAGCGTGTCGTTGCCCGCACCGCCGGTCAAAATATTGGCTGCACCATTGCCGATGATGAGATTGTTCAGCTCATTGCCGGTGCCATTGATGGCCGTGGTGCCGGTTAGGGTCAGGTTCTCGACATTGGCACCTAGAATATAGGTGATCGCCGCCTGAACCGTGTCCGTGCCCTCGTTGGCCTGCTCGCGAACCACGTCACCGACGACGTCAACGACATAGGTGTCATCGCCGAGGCCGCCCGCCATCGTGTCGCTACCCGCGCCGCCGCTGAGGATGTTGGCCGCGCTGTTGCCGATCAGGATATTGTTGACCGTGTTACCTGTTGCATTGATCGCCGCTGTGCCGGTCAGGGCAAGGTTCTCAAGATTGGTGCCCAGCGTATAGCTGATGGAGGAGAGGACCGAATCTGTGCCCTCGTTGGCCAGTTCCGTTACCTTGTCGCCGGTCGCGTCGACGACATAGGCGTCGTCGCCCGTTCCGCCGGTTAGGCTATCGCTGCCTGCACCACCATCGAGAATATCATTGCCTGCGCCGCCCGTGAGGATGTTGGCGCCTGTGTTACCGACGAGGATATTGTTCGCGGCATTGCCCGTGCCATTGATCGCCGCCGTTCCCGTCAGCGTCAGGTTTTCAAGGGTTGCACCCAATGTGTAGGTGACGCTGGCCTTGACCGTGTCGGTCCCTTCATTGGCAAGCTCGGTGATCACATCGCCTGCGACATCGACCACATAGGTGTCGTCGCCTGTACCACCGATCAGGGTGTCGATCCCCGTTCCGCCATCCAGCGTGTCATTGCCTGCACCGCCGGTCAGAATATTGGCTGCACTATTGCCGATGATGATGTTGTTGGAGCCATTGCCCGTGCCATTGATCGCAGCCGTACCGCTCAAGGTCAGGTTCTCAAGCGTCGCGCCAAGGGTGTAGGTGAACGCCGCCTTGACGGTATCGGTACCCTCATTAGCCAGTTCTGTGATCACGTCTGCAGCGACATCGACCACATAGGTGTCGTCGCCCGCGCCGCCGATGAGGCTGTCACTGCCAGCACCACCATCAAGGGTGTCGCTGCCTGCGCCGCCGGTCAGGACGTTTGCGGCGACATTGCCCGTAATGACATTGCCCAGATTGTTACCGGTGCCATCAATGGCAGATGTACCGGTCAAGGTCAGGTTTTCAACATTGGCACTCAAAGTATAGCTGATCGCGGATTGAACCGTATCTATGCCTTCATTGGCCTGTTCTTTGACCACATCCGCAGCATTTTCAACGATATAGATATCGTCGCCGAGGCCGCCGATTAAGGTATCGGCACCCGCGCCGCCGTCTAGAATGTCATTCCCGGCACCGCCAACAAGGCTATTACTGACCTCGTTGCCGATCAGGATGTCAGCACCGGAACCGCCGATGGCATTCTCAATGACCGCACCAACGGCAATGGACACGGTCCCGACCAAGCCGCCAACATGCGAGAAGGCCCCTGCGCGCAGGTCGATCGTCTGGTTTTGGCCATAGCCAGAGAAATCGAACGTGTCGTTCCCGCCCGCATCCCAGACGCAGAAGACCACGCTGCGCGCCACGCCATTAAGCGAAGCTGAAAACCAATCGCGGTCGGCGGTTGAATTGAAGCCATAGACCGTATCCGACGTACGGGTGGTCATGTTGGCTCCGTAGAGCTTCTGCATCGCCGCGATGTCGTCCATCAGGGGCGACGAGGCATAGATGTTCGCCGTCTCACCGGTCGAGGCACCGTCGAAATAGCTCATCAGCGTATACTGACGGCTGTCTTCCAAATAGGCGGCGCTGGTGCCGTAGGTGAAGGTCACACCCAAGGTCGAATTATAATCGCCCGGATGCTCTAGTCCGAGAGCATGACCAAATTCATGCGCGATGGCCAGAGCGCCATAGGACATGTAGTCCCAGACTTGACTGCTCGGATTATTGAAATTGACGTAGACATCGCCTGCAAGAGACGTAAAGGCCGTTGAACCTGGCATATAGGCGTAGGCCGCATTGCCATCGTTCACGTTATAGTTCGAGAACAGAATGGCGGCACTATTTGAGAAGGCCTGATCGCCTGTCGTGCCCGTTCCAACCCGATTGAATTTGATATTGGCCACGTCTGACCAGGACGTCATCATATTGAGCGTGTAGTTGATCTCCGCTGCGGTAAACCGCGAGAAACCTGCGGGGTCGGTCGCTGACGCCGTGCTCTTGAAGGCGAAGGTCAGATTGGTGATGCCGTCAATAACGCCGTCAGAGCCATCCGACCACTTATAGCCGCTGCGCGTTAAGGCATCTGCGGCTTGAGCCGTGGTCTTGGAAACCAATCCCGTGTTGGTCGTTGGCCCGCCACGCGTCGTTCCATCCTGCAAGCCCTGCTTGGTGCTGGTTGTACTGATGAAGGGGGAGGCCTTGGACAGAGCATGTGAACAGCTTGAACCGAAGTCAAAATGTCCGACATAAGCAGTTTGCCCGCCCACATCCGACGTGGCGTCGAGCGAGAAACCCTCATGGGCGCTCAAAGCATGGACCTCTGGGTCGGACATGTAAAAACGATGTTTCAAGGGTATTAATCTGCTTGTTTTTGAACGCTACTACTCTGTGTGCGTTAAGTAGCATCTGCGAATTTTGCGAACAATATAACCATCGTTATAGAAACACGCCTGAGTCAGAAAATGCGTTCTCGCAATAAAATCCGCATTAACCTTAACAAAAAATCTGGAATTTCGTCCCTACTAACGATTACTTTTCCAGAAAGAGAATGATAATTAACTTATATTAATAAACTATGCCTAATAATCTATAGGTTATACAATTCAGATTTTAAGGTTGATGGAAAACCCAAGCAAAGTTTGTGCGTTTACTGTGAAACTAAGCGCCCATCTGATCGCCCGTTAAATTAAACCCAAAAAGTCTTTCTTACCAATCTCAACACCATTGTGCCGCAGGATCGCGAAGGCGGTGGTCAGGTGGAAGTAGAAGTTCGGCATGGCCTGTTCGAGCAGATAGGCCCGACCCTTCACGACCGTGGATTCGCCGCGCCGGATCAGGGTGATGTCCTTATCTTCCGACCCATCGATCTGATCGGCCGAAAAGCCCTCGACGATGGCCAGCGTATTGGCGACCCGAGCGATCAGGTCAGCGAAGCTCGCTTCCACATCGGCGAAACTGGTGGGCTCTTGACCTGCCAACCGTGCGACCGGGCCCTTGGCAAAGTCGGTGCAGAGGTGGATCTGGCGGTTGAAGGGCAGCATGTCCGGATAGAGGCGCGCCTGGAGAAGGGCATTGGGATCGATAGAACGCGCCTCGACATGGGCCTGAGCCTTGCCGAGGATGCCCAAAAGCGCCCGCAAACCCTGGGCGAAAACCGGTACGGAAGCCTGATACATCGAAAGTTGCATGGTAAATCCTCACCGGTCAAAGCGACTAGGGACGGACCTTCTAGCGGTCCAATCCGTCCCTGTCGCTGGCAATCCGCCAAACCCTATAGGGTCGCGGCGCTCAAATCCCCGTTCACAGCGGCCTTAAAGAGGGTCGCCATAATCGCCGGTGTCGTCTCGCGCGGATTACTACCGGTAGAGGGGTCGTTCTGCGCATGGATGCCAATCGTTTCGGCCTGATCCAGTGGCACACCGATGGCGGCCAAGCCCTCTGGAATACCCAACGCCTTGCGGAAGCTCAGGACCCAGGCCAGAACCGCGTCAAAGCCTGCACCCTCGAGACCCAAGAACCGCGCCAAGAGGTCCATCCGACCGCTGATGGCCGGGCGGTTGAACATCATCACATAGGGCAGGACGATGGCATTGGTGAGGCCATGGTGGGTGTCATAGAAGGCCCCGACGGGATGGGAGATCGAATGCACCGCACCGAGTCCCTTTTGGAACGCGGTCGCGCCCATGCTGGCTGCAGCCAGCATCATGGCCCGCGCCTCAATGTCGTTGCCGTCGGCATAGGCCCGGGGCAGGAAGTCCTTGATCAGCCTCATCCCTTCCAGCGCGATACCGTCGGCCATCGGGTGGAAACCCGGCGCGCAATAGGCTTGGCAGGCAGGCCCGTGGTCAGTTCGGGGTCCGAAATGACCAGGACCGGCATCATCTTAGGATGGAAGATGATCTTCTTCTCATGGGTGTCTTCATTGACGACCACCGAGGCGCGGCCAACTTCTGAGCCGGTCCCAGATGTGGTGGGCACGGCGATCACAGGGGCGATCCCGGCGGGATCAGCCCTCGTCCACCAGTCGCCAATATCTTCAAAATCCCACAGCGGACGGGTTTGGCCCGACATGAAGGCGATGGCCTTGCCGACATCGAGGCCAGAGCCCCCGCCGACTGCAATCACACCGTCATGCTGGCCTGCGCGGTAAACCGCAACGCCA
>JBEGOG010000004.1:0-20573 GCA_041182125.1 Pseudomonadota bacterium | reverse complement strand
GGTTGCGCTCAGGCCCTGACCCAGATGGCCTTGGCCGTGCATCTGTAGCCAAACCACATAGGCCAGACCCGGCGCTGTCAGGATCAGACATTCGATAAAGAGCCCGCTTTGCGCATCGGCGGCGATCTGTTTGCGCAAGATCCCATAGAGGCAAAAGGATAGGGCCAGAGCCAGCGACATAAAGGGCGGATGGCCCAGTGCTGCGGTCTGGAACAGGACGCCAATCACCGCAAGGCCGATGGCTACCATGCCCACTCGGCTGATCTTTTCCCGAAACAGGAGCGCGCCCGCCAGCATGTTCATCAGAGGATTGATATAGTAGCCGAGGCTGGCTTCCAGCGTATGGCCGCTATTGACCGTGATCAGGAACAAAAGCCAGTTCAAGCCGATCAAGAGGGCCCCCATCAGCTTGGGATCGCGCAGGATGGTCATGACCTGACCGCCTTGCCGCGCGAGCAGAACCAGACCGCCAGCCCAGAACACAGACCATAGGGCGCGGTGACCAGTAATCTCCCATGGGGAGATTCCGATCCGGCCCATGGCCTGGAACATCAGGGGCATCAGCCCCCACATCAGATAACAAGAGATGGCGGCAGTGACCGCAGCGCGCTGTTCCTTCGCTGCGGCCTCTGGGCTCACGAGCCTGAACGCTCCAGCAGTCCTCTACGGTCGAGAAGCTGAGCGATCTGCACAGCGTTGAGGGCCGCGCCCTTGCGCAGGTTATCGGACACACACCACAGGTTCAGACCGTTCTTGATGGTCGGGTCCTTGCGGATGCGGCTGATATAGACGGCAAACTCGCCAACGCACTCGACGGGCGTGATATAGCCGCCCGCTTCACGGCGGTCCAAGACCACCACGCCAGGGGCTTCGCGCAGGATTTCGCGGGCCTCATCCTCGTCCATCGGGGTTTCAAACTCGATATTGACGGCTTCAGAGTGGCCAACAAAGACCGGCACCCGAACGCAGGTGGCGGTCAGTTGGATCATTGGGTCGAGAATCTTTTGGGTCTCGGCCGTCATCTTCCACTCTTCCTTGGTCGTACCGTCGTCCAGGAAGTCGTCAATATGCGGAATGACGTTGAAGGCGATCTGTTTGGAGAACTTCTTTGGTGGTGGCGCACCGAGGACGAAAACGCCCTTGGTCTGGTTCCAAAGCTCGTCCATGCCTTCCTTGCCCGCGCCAGAGACGGACTGGAAGGTCGAGACCACGACCCGCTTGATCCGCGCTTCATCATGCAGTGGCTTAAGGGCCACGACCAGTTGCGCGGTCGAGCAGTTGGGATTGGCGATAATGTTCTTCTTGCGGAAGCCCTCGATGGCGTCGGGGTTCACTTCCGGCACGATCAGGGGAACGTCCGGATGCATGCGCCAGGCCGACGAGTTGTCGATGACCACAGGACCGGCCGCGCCGATCTTTTCAGACCATTCCTTAGACACAGAGCCGCCAGCAGACATCAGCACGATGTCCACCGTCGAGAAATCGAAACTGTCCAGGGCCACGCACTTTAGAGTGCGCTCGGCGTAGGAGACCTCCATGCCGACGGATTTTCGTGATGCCACGGCATGGATTTCATCAATGGGGAACTCCAGTTCCTCAAGGATGTTCATCATTTCACGGCCCACATTGCCGGCGCCGACGACGGCCACACGGTACCCCATCGCATTACTCCTCTGTCTCTTAAAGAGAGGCCGGAGCGATACGCTTCAATTGCCTTGGGTGCAAGACAGCGATGGCTGATTCGGGGCCGCTAGCGCTTAGCGTGGCATTGGTGCCGCGCCCGACTGTCGGCGTACGGCATTTTTCACGATGACAGCGTAATCATTGCCAGACTCGCTCTTGAGGGGTTTGCCCCGGTCGGCTTGATCTTCTAAACGGACTTTCAACGTAACCTCTTTGGCTAAACCCTCACACACCCTTTCGGGCTGAAATCAGCAGTTCATCGGGTTCGATGATGGCATAGATCGTCGAAGTGATTGGGACCGGTAGCGGATCGGACGGCGCTCTTAGCCGTCTGATTTTGTTATATTTGTTATCGATTGACGCCAGTTCAGCAGGGCGTAGTCGGATCGAATTGTGGAGACGACCCTGTGACCAATTCTGCCTCTGTTCCCGGACTTGAGCCTGCGCCCACCAAACATGCCAAGCTGGTGGCCTGGGTCCGTGAGATCGCTGCCCTGACGACCCCGGATCGGGTCCATTGGTGTGATGGCTCTGACGCAGAGTGGGAAAAGTTGACCGCAGAGTTGGTCGCTTCGGGCACCATGGTGCGTCTCGATCCAGCCAAGCGGCCCAACTCCTTCGCCGCCAACTCCGATCCGCGCGATGTCGCCCGCGTGGAGAGCCGCACCTTCATCTGTTCGGAAAACGAGATCGACGCCGGTCCGACCAACAACTGGATGGCTCCAGACCAGATGCGCGCCAAGCTGCAGGGTCTGTTTGCCGGCTGCATGAAGGGCCGCACGCTCTATGTCGTGCCCTTCAGCATGGGCCCAATCGGCTCGCGCATCAGTGCGCTGGGTGTTGAAATTACCGATAGCGCCTATGTGGCCGTTTCCATGCGCGTCATGACCCGTATGGGTACGGCGGCGCTTGAAGCCATTGGTGAGGACGGCTTCTTCGTGCCTGCGGTCCACAGTCTGGGAGCCCCCTTGGCCGAGGGTCAGACCGATGTGCCGTGGCCCTGCAATGACGACAAGTACATTGTCCACTATCCCGAGACCCGCGAGATCTGGTCCTATGGCTCGGGCTACGGCGGCAACGCTTTGCTGGGTAAGAAGTGCTACGCTCTGCGCATTGCCTCTGTTATGGCCCGCGATGAGGGGTGGCTGGCCGAGCATATGCTGATCCTTAAGCTGACCTCGCCGCAAGGTGCCGTTCATTATGTGACCGCAGCCTTCCCCAGCGCCTGCGGCAAGACCAATCTGGCCATGTTGCAGCCCACCATCCCCGGCTGGAAGGCCGAGACCATCGGCGACGATATTAGCTGGATGCGCTTTGGCGACGACGGGCGGCTCTATGCCATCAATCCAGAGGCGGGCTTCTTTGGCGTGGCACCGGGGACCGGCAAGCACACCAATCGCAACGCTATCGAGACCCTGCACGGCAACACCATCTTCACCAATGTCGCGACCACGGCAGATGGTGACGTCTGGTGGGAAGGCCTGACCGATACACCGCCTGAGGGCCTGACCGATTGGAAGGGCCGCGCTTGGACGCCCGCCTTGGGTGAGCCTGCAGCCCATCCCAACGCGCGTTTCGCCGCCCCGGCTGGCCAATGCCCCACCGTTGCGTCGGAATGGGAAGACCCTAAGGGTGTGCCGATCTCCGCCATTCTGTTTGGCGGGCGCCGGGCCTCGGCTGTGCCTCTGGTGACCGAAGCCTTCAACTGGCAGCATGGGGTGTTCTTGGCCTCGAACGTCGCCTCCGAGGGCACGGCTGCGGCGGAAAACAAGGTCGGCGAGCTACGCCGCGATCCCTTCGCCATGCTGCCCTTCTGCGGCTACAATATGGGCGACTATTTCAACCATTGGCTCTCCATTGGCCAAAAGGCCGATGCGGCCAAGCTGCCCCGCATCTATTTCGTCAACTGGTTCCGCAAGGATGAGGGCGGCAAGTTCGTCTGGCCGGGCTATGGCGAAAATAGCCGCGTCTTGAAGTGGATCGTCGAGCGGCTCGAGGGCAAGGCCCAGGCCCAGACCACGCCAATCGGCAATCTGCCCGCCAAGGGCGCGATCGATACGTCTGGCCTGAACCTGTCTGAGGCTCAGATGGACCTACTCCTGTCCGTTGACCGTGACGTCTGGCGCGAAGAGGCGTCCTTGATCCCGGCCGCCTATGACCGGTTTGCCGACCGCCTGCCCAAGGCCCTTTGGCAAGAGCTTGACGCCCTTATGGAGCGGCTTGAGGCCGACGACGCCTCCGCACCTGCGCGTCATTTACAAGGCGAATTGAACTAGGCAGCGATCTTGGGAGGGGGCGGCTTAACCGCTGCCCCGGTCTTACTGGCGCGCATAGGGTGGCTTCTCGACCAAATTTGGGGGCGTATCTGCGCGCCCAAACGTCTTTTAGAACTTCATGATTAAATGAGTTGTTTACTGGCCTCTGTCATTTAGGTGGTTATAGCTATCGTTTGGTGGGTCGCGTGCCCGCCGTCGTACGCGCCGCACTCGGTTTGATGACCCAAACCCAGAGGACTAAAATGACTGAACCTGCTTCGAGGCTGAAACTGATTGAAAATCTGGACCTTAAGGCAGCGGCACCCCTGCGCTCTGAGTTCCTAGCCCTTCGTCACACAGCGCTGGATGTCGACGCCTCAAATGTGCAGCGTCTTGGCGGCCTCTGTTTGCAGGTCTTGATGTCAGCGCAAGCCACTTGGGCGGCGGACGCGGTACCCTTCTCCATCTCTTCACCATCCCCGGCATTTCAGGAGGCCTTGAGCCTGTTTGGTGCCGAGGAACTTCAGTCGTTCGTTCAGCAGGGCTAGTCCATTGAGCAAGATCGTTTTGACCGTAGATGACTCCCGCACCATGCGAGACATGCTGATGCTGGCCTTAGGTGATGCCGGGTTTACCGTTGTGCAGGCGGTGGACGGGGTCCATGGGCTTGAGGTGCTGGAATCGATGGCGATGCCCGATGTGATCATCACCGATATCAATATGCCGCGCATGGATGGTTTTGGGTTCATCGAAGGGGTGCGCAAGAGCGAACGCCATCGGGCCACCCCGATTCTGGTCCTGACCACTGAAAGTGACTCCGTGAAGAAGGAGCGCGCGCGCTCAGCCGGTGCCACCGGCTGGATCGTTAAGCCCTTCAATCCTGACAAGCTGATCGACGCCGTTCGTCGCGTCGCCGCTTGACCCTCACCTCGTAATCGGAGCGCGTGCCCGTGGACCCGTTAGAAGCGATCAAGGTCACATTCTTCCAAGAATGCGAAGAGCAACTGTCCGAGCTCGAGTCTGGCCTATTGGCCATGGAGCAGGGTGAAACAGACTCTGAGACGGTGAATGCCGTGTTCCGAGCCGTGCACTCCATTAAGGGGGGAGCCGGGGCCTTCAGTCTGGAGCCCTTGGTTCGCTTCGCCCATGTGTTCGAAACGACGCTTGATGATGTCCGAGGTGGCAAGCTCGCGCCGGATAATAATGTGGTAAAGGTCATGCTACGCGCCGCCGATGTGCTGGCCGATCATGTCCGCGCAGCCCGTGATGGCGGCGTGGTCGAAGAGGCCCGCTCGCAGGCCCTCGCGGCGGCCCTCGAGGCGTTGAACGGCGAGGCGCCACTCGATCAGACCGTCATCGAAGCGTTGGATGACATGCCGGGCTTGGAATTCACGCCGCTATCCGTGTCGGATGATGATGGTTTTGGCGATGATTTCGGCTTCACGCCATTGGCGGCGGGGATTGTCGAACTTGCCCCTGAAGGTCCGGCTTCGACCAGTTGGACGGTGCGATTGCGGCCCAAGAACGCCCTCTATGCCAAGGCCAATGAGACCGGTCTGTTGCTCAGGGAACTAAAGCGTCTGGGGGACATTCAGGTCTCCATTGATTCCTCAGAGCTTCCCGACTTGGCCGGGTTGGAACCTGAGAATGCCTACCTGACCTGGACGATAATTCTGACCACGGATCGCGGCCAATCAGACATTCAGGATGTCTTCGAGTTTGTTGATGGCGATTGCGATCTGGTCATTACCGCCCAAGGAACGACGAGCAGCGAAGCCATCAGCGGTGACGCCGCTATGGATGAGCCTTTTGACGTCATGGCCCTGATTCAGCAGGCGCAAGCCGATGTTCAGGCGGCCCCAGCGCCGACGATCATGGCGGAAGTCTTGGCTGCCCCTGTGTCCGCACCAGTACCGCAACCGGTCGCCCCCGCTGCAGCCGTCTCGGTATCCTCGCCGCCGCCTGCTCCGGTGCAGCCAGCGGCAGCCGCCGTTGCACCCGATGCAGCCCATGGCGCAGCGGCGCAGCAGGCAACCATTCGCGTGGATCTGGACCGGGTGGACCGACTGATCGATCTGGTCGGTGAGTTGGTGATTAATCAGGCCATGTTGGCCCAGCGTGTGACGGAAAGCGGTGTGCCGCGCTCCTCCAACATTGCCATGGGTCTGGATGATCTCGAACATCTGACCCGCGAGATCCAAGACAGTGTGATGGCCATCCGTGCCCAGCCGGTCAAATCGGTATTCCAGCGCATGCCGCGTCTGGTGCGCGAAGTCGCGGCCATGACCGGCAAGCAGGTGCGGCTTGTCACCGAAGGCGAGGGCACCGAGGTCGATAAGACCGTTATTGAGCGCCTAACCGACCCCATCACCCATATGATCCGCAACGCCATCGACCATGGTCTTGAGCGGCCCGAGGTTCGGGTTGCTGCCGGTAAAGGTCCTGAAGGGACCGTGCGTCTATCGGCCGCCCATCGTAGCGGCCGGATCGTGATCGAGGTTTCCGACGACGGTAAGGGCATTGACCGGCCCCGCGTGCGCCAGATTGCCATCGATAAGGGCCTGATCGAGGTCGATTCGAACCTCAGCGATGAGGATGTCGACAATCTGATCTTTATGCCCGGCTTCTCGACCGCCTCTTCGGTGTCGGACATTTCCGGACGCGGCGTTGGCATGGACGTGGTTAAGCGCTCCATCCAGGGGCTCGGCGGTCGGATCGCGATCACCTCGCGGCCCGGTCAGGGCTCGACCTTCACGCTGAGCCTGCCCCTGACCCTTGCCGTGCTGGATGGCATGGTCGTGTCGGTCTGTGACCATACGCTGGTTGCGCCCCTGACCGCGATCATCGAAAGCCTTCAGCCCAAGGCGCAGGATGTGCGGGCCATTGGTCCAGATGCCTATGTCATCGCGATTAGAGACACCTATACCCCTCTGATCGATGTCGGGGCCATGTTGGGCTATCGGACGACGCCGCTTGATCCCACCAAGGGCGTTGCCCTGCTGGTCGAGGGTGAAGGCGGTGCGCGCGCGGCCTTGATGGTCGACGCCATTCAGGGTCAGCGCCAAGTGGTGATCAAGTCTTTGGAAGCCAATTACCGTCAGGTCGAAGGCATTGCCGCGGCCACCATCCTTGGTGACGGGCGTGTGGCTTTGATCTTGGACGTGGACAATGTGGTGGCCGCCCGTCGACGGGAAAAGGCACGCAGCGACGCTAAGCTGGCAGCGGTAGGTTAGGACCATGACCCCAATGACCACCTCCTCGAATGGTGCAGTCCGTGAGTTGATCTCCTTTCAGATCGGCGAGCAGGAATTTTGCGTCGATATCATGTCCGTGCGCGAAATACGCGGTTGGACCCCCGCAACGCCCTTGCCCAGAACGCCCGTCTTTGTGCGCGGCGTGATTAATCTGCGCGGGGCGGTCTTGCCCATCGTAGATCTGGGCTCGCGCCTCGGCCTTCAAATGACCGAACCGACCGAGCGGCACGTCATTATTGTGACCCGGATCGAAGACCAGCTTGTCGGCCTGCTTGTCGATGCGGTCTGCGACATCATCACGGTGCGCGATGACCAGATTCAGTCGACGCCGGATGTGGCCTCGGATCTGGTGCAGCAATTCGTCAAGGGCATCTTGTCTATGGAAGGCCGGATGATCAGCCTGATCTATCTGGAGCGTGTCCTTCCAGACCGTGAGGCTGAGGCCGCATGAGCGATCAAGCTGATATCCGACGCCCCGTCAGCACCAGCAAAAACCTCGTAGAGGGGGAATATCCCTTTACCCAAGAGGATTTTCGCAACATTGCGTCGATGCTGCATGCCGATGCGGGCATAGCCCTGCCGGATTCCAAGGCGACCTTGGCCTATTCGCGTTTGGCCAAGCGTTTGCGCGCCTTGGGCCTGAAGACGTTCAAAGACTATTGCGCGCTGGTCGCCAGCCAAGCCGGGGTCGAAGAGCGTCAAAAGATGCTGGCCTCCTTGACGACCAACGTCACCCGCTTCTTTCGCGAGCCGCATCATTTCGAGCATCTGAAGACTAAGGTCTTGCCGGACCTGTTGGCGCAGGCCAAGCGCGGTGGACGGGTGCGGATCTGGTCGGCTGGCTGCTCAACCGGCCAAGAGCCCTATTCCATTGCCCTGACCATCCTGTCGCTGCTGCCCGATGCCGGTCGCTATGACATCAAGATCCTAGCCTCGGACATTGACCCCAATGTGGTGGCCGAGGGTAGGGCGGGCTTCTATGACGATGAATCCTGCTCTGCGATCCCGCGCGACCTGATGAAGCGCTGGTTCGTCCCCAACCCGGCTGACGCCTTCAAGCGGTGGGGCGTGGGTGAGGCGGCGCGTGATCTGGTCACCTTCCGCGAACTGAACCTGATGGGCCAATGGCCGATGAAGGGCCCCTTCGACGTCATCTTCTGTCGCAATGTGGTGATCTATTTCGAAGAAGAGACCCAAGCGCGGATCTGGAGCCGCTATGCCCCGCTGCTGGCCCCGGGCGGCCGGCTCTATATCGGCCATTCGGAGCGCGTGTCCGGTCCTGCGACGGCTCTGTTTGAGACTGACGGTCTGACCACCTACCGGCTTGTGGGAGGTAAGGCTTGAGCCCTGTCCGCGTCCTGATTGTCGACGACTCAGCCACCATGCGGGGGCTGATCAAGGCTGTTCTGTCGCAAGACCCCGCCATCGAGGTGATCGGCACAGCATCTGATCCGCTTGAGGCGCGCACAGCGATAAAGGCCTTAAATCCCGACGTCATCACCCTCGATATCGAAATGCCAAACATGAACGGTTTGGAATTTCTCGAAAAAATTATGCGCCTGCGCCCCATGCCCGTGATCATGGTCTCGACCCTGACCCAACATGGCGCGGTGGCGACCCTGAAGGCTCTGGAAATTGGGGCCTTTGATTGCGTGGGCAAGCCCATGAATGGCATCGCGGCCAAGGAGGCCTTCGCCGAGTTGGCCGATAAGGTCAAGGCTGCGGCCCGTGCCAAGATGCGCGCCTTTAGTCAGTCCGTGGTCGCTAAGCCTCAGCTCGATGGCTTCAAATCAGACGGACGGGTCTTGGCCATTGGCTCATCGACCGGTGGTGTTGAGGCCCTGTTGGCCGTCCTGTCGCATTTCCCGGCCAATTGCCCGCCGACGGTGATCACCCAGCATATGCCTGCCAGCTTTACGGCCAGCTTTGCCGAGCGGCTCAATCGCAGCTGCGCAGCCTCGGTCTGCGAAGCCAGCGAAGGTGCACCCTTAGAGGTCGGCCAGATCTATCTGGCACCGGGCGGGGCTCAGCATCTGGAGGTGAGCGGACTTGGCCAACTGCGCTGCCGGCTAAAACCGGCGGATCTGGTCAATGGCCATCGCCCCTCGGTGGATGTGCTGTTTGAGTCTGTCGCGCGCGCGGTCGGTGGTCAGTCGGTGGGATTGATCCTGACCGGAATGGGCCGCGATGGCGCTAAGGGTCTGAAGATGATGCGCGACGCGGGGGCCTCCACCCTTGGGCAAGATGAGTCCTCCAGTGTGGTTTACGGCATGCCGCGCGTGGCTTTTGAAATCGGTGCGGTAGAGCGCCAAGCGTCCTTGGAACGCTTGGGCCCTATGGTGCTTAATCTTTGCAATCTAGACCGGCGGGAGAGGGCGTAATGCCAGCGGCCTCGGGAATTTCTGTTCTCATCGTAGACGATCAAATGACCATGCGTGCCTTGGTGCGTAATGGCTTGCAGCAGTTGGGCTTCACCGAATTTCGCGACGCGGTGGACGGCGAGGATGCCTTGCGGCAACTGATTTCACGCCCAAGCCATCTGGTCATATCCGACTTCAACATGCCCAAATTGGATGGACTGGCCCTTTTGCGCGCTATCCGTGGCCATCCCCCGATTGCCAAGACCGCCTTCATTATGCTGACCGGTCGTGCAGACCGCGAGTTGGTGCAGCGCGCCGTGCAGTTTGGGGTCAATAACTATCTGGTCAAACCCTTCACCGTGACCATTTTGAAAGAGAAGATCGAAGCGGTCTTTGGGCCTCTGACATGAGCATAATGTCACGCGAACAGGAGCCCCTTGCGCTGCCTGAACGACGTGTGCACGTGGTTCAGGGTGAGCACTATGTCACCGATGACCCGAGCGTCATGCTGACCACCATCCTCGGTTCGTGTGTTGCCGCCTGTATTCGTGATCCCTTGGCCGGTCTTGGCGGCATGAACCACTTCTTGCTGCCCGGCGGTGAGGGTGAAGATGTGACGACGGACTCGGTCCGATATGGTGCCTATGCCATGGAGGTCTTGGTCAATGGCCTTCTGCGGCAAGGGGCGCGGCGTGAGCGCCTCCAGGCCAAGCTCTTTGGCGGCGCGCGGGTCATCAGCGGACTGACCGATATTGGCGACCAAAATGCCCGATTTGCCGAGCGCTACCTGAAACAGGAAGGCATCAGCTTTGCAGGCGGGAGCTTGGGCGGTGAGCGAGCGCGACGGATTCAATTCTGGCCTATTACAGGACGGGTCCGGCAGATGGCACTAGCCAAAGACGAGGCCAGTGTGTTTGAAACAGAGCGTCGGACCAAGCCTGCTGCCCCAGTGGACTCGGGCGCTTTGGAGCTCTTTTGATCATGACAATCGTAAGTCCAGCCCAGACGCGCGGGTCTACTGACGGTCAGGTCTGTCTGTCCGAGGTGATTCAGACCGCGGCGCTAGAGGCGCGTGATCTTGCGGGAATGGGCAATCGGTTCCAAGGGCTTGTCGCCGAACTCATGGCGGCCTCGCAAGGGGCGAGCGGAGCTGAGCGGATCGTTGAGGCTCAAGGTTTGGATGCTATGGTTCAGCGTCTCGCTGCGCTTTCATCCTTTCTGGAGGCCCTCGGCCCTAGCCTGTCGCCGGAATGGAAAGTTGATCCCGCTATTGCCAGTAAAAATCTAACCCTCGATCATTCCGTGCGTCGTTTTGGCCGCCGGGCTGAAGATCGTATTGCCGCGGCGACCAAGCCCGGCGATGTCGATCTGTTTTAGAGACCGCACATGGCCCCCCAGCCCACCAACCCCAAGGCCAAGATCAATCTTGAGCGGGCGACCGTTCTGCTGATGGATTCCAGTCCTCAAGGCATGGATATTTTGGTCCAGGTGCTCGGTGGATTTGGCGTGCGTACGCCGCTCCGCGCTATGGCGGGGGCGGCTGCCATGGAAATGGTCAAGAGCCATTTGCTGGACCTAATCATCATCGATGCTCAGCTTTCAGACATGGAAGGCTATGACTTCGTAAAATGGCTACGGACCTCAAAAATTGAGCCAAACTGTGCCGCGCCGGTCATCTTGATGTCGGGTCATACCCAAATTTCAAATGTGACCAAAGGGCGTGATTGTGGTGCCAGCTTCTTGGTGGCTAAGCCCATTGTTCCACGCGTGCTTTTGGATCGTGTAATTTGGGTGGCACGTGAGAATCGGGTGTTCATCGAATGTCCGACCTATTCGGGCCCCGATAGACGGTTCAAATTTGTTGGGCCTCCCCCCGGAACTGAGGGGCGTCGCTCCGATGATCTGCCCCTCGAAGTGGGCATGGCCAATACGCCGAACATGTCTCAAGACGCGATCGATTCCCTACTCCAACCCCAGAAAGCGCAGTTGTGACGGTAACAAAACGCAGATTTGAAAACCGGCTTTCAAAGCTGATTAAGCTTCCGGGCGGCAAGACTGTCCAAGAGGCTATGGACGATGCTGAATCCAACATGGAATCCATTCGCGACAAGGTCCTGTCGGCGATGGATAAGAAGGTTCAGCGTCTCTTAGAAAGTGCTGCGGCCGTATCAGCCGATCCCAATCCCGACGCCTTGACCGAATGTTACAATGTGGCGAACGAAATTTTCTCGCTCGCCGGGGCCTTTGGCAAGGTTCAGATGGGCGAGGCCGCCTATAGTCTTTGCGAACTGATTGATCGCTCGCGAGAGGCTGGGAAATGGAGTGATCCGGCCTTCCAAGCCCACATGAATGCGCTGCGTTTGATGCGGCATGACGACACGGAAGCAGGGCAAGAGGCCCGAAATGTTGTCTTGGCGGGGCTGCGAAGCGTTATTGATGCTGTGACCGGGCCGCCGCCCAAGCCACGTTAGAACCCAGCATGACTTAATCGCGCTCGACGAGCCTGCCCTGGTCCATCACGCGGTAAAAGCAGGAGCGAAATCCGACGTGACAGGCTCCGCCATCGCCCAGTGGCAGGACCTTGATCCAGACCGCATCTTGATCGCAGTCGACGCGTAGCTCTGTGACCTTTTGAATCTGGCCACTGGTTTCACCCTTTTTCCAAAGGGCTTGGCGCGAGCGGCTGAAATAGTGCGCCTCGCCTGTATCGACGGTAAGCCTTAGGGCCTCAGCATTCATCCAAGCCAACATAAGGACCTCGCCCGTTTCGGCGTGGGTCGCCACCGCGGCAATAAGGCCTTTTTCGTCGAAGCGAGGTGCCAACTCGACGCCGCGCTCTAACGCATCCTTATCGACCGCGACGGGAAAGGCTGTCACGGGATCAGCCGCGATTGGCGAGGGCGAGGAAGCGATCCTGCAGCGCTTGATTGGTCTTGAACAGTCCGGTGAACCGCGTGGTGATGGTGCTGACATGGCGGTGATGGACGCCGCGCGTAGACATGCACTGATGTTCCGCATCGATAAAAACGGCGACGCCTGCGGGGTCCAGGTTTTCATTGATCGCATCGACGATCTGCTGGGTCATGGTCTCTTGCGTCTGCAGACGCTTGGCATAGATGTCGACGACGCGCGCGAGCTTCGACAGTCCCACAACCCGGTTGGTCGGCATATAGGCCACAGAGGCCTTGCCGATGAAGGGGGCCATATGGTGCTCGCAGTGGCTCTCTACCTCGATGCCGCGCAGCATGACCATATCGTCATAGCCCTGTACATCTTCAAAGGTGCGAGACAGTTCCTTGGCTGGATCTTGGCCATAGCCTTGAAACCATTCGCCAAACGCCTCGACCACGCGCTTGGGCGTATCGAGCAGGCCTTCGCGGCGCGGATCATCGCCAGCCCACGCCAGCAGGGTGCGAACGGCTTCCATGGCCTCTTCGCGGGTTGGCTTGATCAGACCTTCTGTGTCTGAACTGAAATTGCCAATCAGGTTCCGGTCTTTTGCCAGAGCATCCATGGGAGAGTCCTTGGGGTTGAGTTGCGCCGGAACGAGGGTTCCGGGATGACGCGTGACACCCTGCACCTCTACGATCAGAAAGCCTGATCGGATCAGTACGGTGGAAACCTGTGATGGCTAGTCTCAGGACAAATAGTTATATGGGCTTAAATTGGCCTTTGGCTAGCCCAACTCCGCCTCAACCTTGTTTTGAATGATGTCCATGACCCTGACGCTCCATGACACCTTGGCCCGCGACAAACGGGCTTTTGAGCCCGGTGACCGTAAACGGGTGACGCTCTATGTCTGCGGGCCGACGGTCTACAACTATGCCCATGTTGGAAATGCCCGGCCTGTGGTGGCGTTCGATGTGCTGTTTCGTCTGCTGCGTCGCCTCTATGGGCAGGATGCGGTGGTCTATGCGCGAAACATCACCGACGTCGATGACAAGATCAATCTCAAGGCCACCGAAGAGGGCGTCACCATTGATGTGATCTCTCAGCGCTACACCGATGCCTATCACGCGGATATGGACGCGCTGGGCGCCCTTCGCCCAACGATCGAGCCCCGTGCGACGGCTCACATGGACGATATCATCACCATGATTGGCGGTCTGATCGCGAAGGGCGCAGCCTATGAGGCCGAGGGTCATGTGCTTTTCGACACCCAAAACTATGATGCCTATGGCCAACTGTCTGGCCGTAATCTCGATGATATGATCGCGGGGGCCCGGGTCGAGGTGGCACCCTATAAGCGTCACGGGGCCGATTTCGTTCTGTGGAAGCCCTCCAAACCGGGTGAACCGGTCTGGGACAGTCCCTTTGGTCCGGGCCGTCCGGGATGGCACATCGAATGTTCGGCCATGGTCGAGGCCGCCCTTGGCTCGCCCATCGATATTCATGGCGGCGGCCACGACCTGATCTTCCCGCACCATGAGAACGAGATTGCCCAAAGCGTCTGTGCCAAGGCTGGTCCCGGCCATGAACATCCGGTCTATGCGCGCTATTGGATGCATAATGGCTTTTTGACCATGGACGCTGAAAAGATGTCCAAGAGCCTTGGCAATGTGCTGTTGGTCCATGATCTGGTGCAGCAGGTGCCCGGAGAGGCCATCCGCTGGGCGCTTCTGTCCGGCCACTATCGTGCCCCGCTGGACTGGACGGCAAAGCTTCTGGAACAGTCGGTCAAGGCGCTGGACCGTCTCTATGGCGTGCTTCAGCGGGCTAAGGCCGTCCATATGGACATTCTGGACGATGACGAGGTCCTCGCGCCCCTGATGGACGATCTGAACACGCCCTTGGCCTTTAGCCGCCTCTTTGCCTATGCCGACGATCTGGATCGCTCCATTCGCAATGGCACCGACGATGGGCCAGAGCATAAGGGCAAGCTGATGACCCTCGCCGGCGTGATGGGCTTTCTGCAGGCCGATCCTGATGCCTGGTTTAAGGGCGGTGCGGATGAAGACCTCAGTGCGCGGGTCGAGCTCCTGTTGCAAACTCGCAAAGAGGCGCGGGCCAATAAGGATTTTGCCGCCGCCGATCATATTCGCGACGAACTGAATGCCCTCAATGTTGTCGTTATGGATGGCCCTCAGGGCGCAACCTGGCGCTTCAGAGACTCAAGCAATGACTAGCTTTCAAACCACACGATCCGCAAAAACCGGGAAGGGACAATGACCAGCTTTTTTGAAAATCGCGCCGGCATCGCCGCCCCCGCTGAGATTGTGTGGGAAGTTCTCTATGATATCGAGAACTGGACCCAGTGGAACCCGCTCTATCCCGAGGTTCAGGGAAGCGTGCGGATTGGTGAGGTCTTGACCTTGAAGCAGATCCTGCCCGGTGGTGAGGAAGAGGTCTTGCGGCCGCGCATCACCGAATGGGTACCGCACAGCCATCTTTATTGGCACATGTCTTGGCTGGGTGGTCTGGTCAGGGCTCAGCGCTATTTCGAGATTGAGGCGGTGAGTGAAACCGGCAGCATCTTTGCGAATGGCGAGGTGTTTCGCGGCCTGCTCGGTCCCTATGTCGGCAATAGGCTCCAGCGCCGTCTGCGGGCCGGTTACAAGCTGATGGGCGATGCGATGAGAGATCGCGCCCAGGCCCTCTGGATTGAACGGGGCGGCGAGCCCATCTTAACAGAATGATTGATGACCTCTATTCCAGTCGCATCCTTGCCTTGGCCGCCAATATGCCACGGGCAGGGCGGTTGGCTGCGCCTCAAGCCTCAGCGGAGAAGGTGGCGAAGCTTTGCGGTAGCCGGATCATTGTCGATCTTGACCTCACCGATGGCCGGGTCAGTGATTTTGCCCAAGAGGTTCAAGCCTGCGCCCTAGGCCAAGCCTCAGCAGCGATTTTGGGAGCCAACATCATTGGCGCGACCGTCGAGGAGATTGGTCAGGCAAGAGATGGCTTGCGGGCCATGCTGAAGGGGGCCGGTCCAGCGCCTGGGGGGCGGTTCGCAGATTTGGGCGTCCTTGCGCCGGTCAAAGACTATCCGGCGCGCCATGCTTCAACCCTTTTGGCCTTTGAGGCGGCATTGACGGCGGCAGAAACCGCCAAGATTCGTCAATGATAAGAGAGGTCAGTGACCCTAAAGGTTGCGCCTAAGGCTCACATCCGGTTGGCGTGATCCTATGAGAGTGGTACGACAAAATCCCTGACGAAGAGCGTTGAATCGGTATGATGGCGATATGAATGGCCTCTATGACCGTATTATTGGCTTTGGGCTGAGGGCCTATAAGCTGATCCTTTCGCCCCTGATTGGGCGGCAGTGCCGGTTTGAGCCCAGCTGTTCGCAATATGCGGCGGCGGTTTTGATCGGCCACGGTCCATTGAGAGGGGCCGGTTTGGCGTTCAAACGGATCTGTCGCTGCCGTCCGGGCGTGCCGTGGGGTTATGATCCCCCCCCGCCAGGTGCGCGAACGGCAAGGATTGAATTGCGTGATGGTCGTAAGGCCACGACCAAATGGAAGTGTGATGAATGATTGACCTTGTTTTCCCCGACGGTTCGGTACGGTCCTACCCCGCCGGGACCCGTGGCCGCGATGTGGCCGCTGGCCTGTCCAAGTCTCTGGAAAAGAAGGCGGTTCTGATCAAGCTGGACGGGGCGCTGCTCGATCTCGATCGTCCCTTGACCGCGGACCTGCTGACCGATGGCAAGATCGAGATTCTGACCCGTGACGCTGAGGACGCCCTTGAGGTCATTCGTCACGACACGGCCCACGTCTTGGCTCAGGCCGTGCAAGAACTGTTCCCAGGCACTCAGGTGACCATTGGTCCGAACGTCGAGAACGGGTTCTATTACGACTTTGCCCGCGACGAACCCTTTAGCTTGGATGATTTGCCTAAGATCGAGGCGCGCATGCGTCAGATCGTCGAACGCGATGAGCCGATCCGGCGCGAAGTGGTGGACCGCGATGCGGCCATTGCTGATTTCGAAGCGATGGGCGAGGCCTATAAGGCGGAAATCATTCGGGGTCTGCCGGACGGTGAGACGGTCACGGTCTATCATCAGGGCGCGGCTTGGAAGGATCTATGCCGTGGTCCGCACCTGCCCTCGACCAAACATGTCGGCAAGGGCTTTAAGCTAACCAAGCTGGCCGGTGCCTATTGGCGCGGCGATCAGAACAATGCGCAGCTTCAGCGCATCTATGGCACGGCCTGGGCCTCTGAGGCCGATCTCGCCGAGCATATGACCCGGATCGAAGAGGCCGAAAAGCGCGACCATCGCCGCATCGGCCGGATCATGAACCTGTTCCACCTCCAAGAAGAGGGCAAGGGCATGGTCTTCTGGCATCCGAAGGGCTGGGCCCTCTATCGGACGCTTGAGGCCTATATGCGCCGCCGCCTCGAGAAAGAGGGCTATCAGGAGGTCAAGACCCCTCAGGTCCTCGACCGGTCCCTATGGGAGAAATCCGGACACTGGGAAAAGTTCGGCAAGAACATGTTTGTCTGTGAGACCGACGAGGGCGATACGCTCGCGGTCAAGCCGATGAACTGTCCTGGTCACGTTCAGATCTTCAATGTCGGCCAGAAATCCTATCGCGACCTGCCCCTGCGCATGGCCGAGTTTGGGTCTTGCCACCGTTATGAGCCCTCAGGCGGCTTGCATGGGATCATGCGGGTGCGGTCCTTCACCCAGGATGATGCCCATATCTTCTGCCGCGAAGAACAGATCGAGGAAGAAACGACCCGGTTCGTTGCGCTCCTCAATTCGGTCTATGATCAGCTTGGCGTCACCCTGCACAGCATCAAGCTGGCCTTGCGTCCAGACGTCCGGGCCGGTTCCGATGAGGTCTGGGATCAGGCTGAGGCGAAGCTGGAACGTGCGGCTACGGCGGCGGGTGTCAGCGTCGAGCTCCTGCCCAATGAGGGCGCCTTCTATGGCCCTAAGCTAGAATTCCACCTGCGCGATGCGATCGGCCGGACCTGGCAGTGCGGCACCCTACAGTTGGATTTCGTGACGCCGGAGCGTCTGGATGCGGAATATATCGCTGAAAATGGTGCAAAAGTGCGACCTGTAATGTTGCACCGCGCCATATTGGGCACATTTGAGAGATTCTTGGGTATACTTATCGAGAATTATGGTGGTGCCTTCCCCCTTTGGCTTGCGCCCGTTCAGGTGGTTGTGGCAACCATAACCTCAGACGCTGACGATTATGCTCGCACGGTTGCGGCAGCCTTGGCGGCAGCGGGACTACGCGTGGAAACGGACCTTCGTAACGAAAAGATCAACTACAAGGTCCGTGAACATAGTCTCACCAAGACCCCGGTGATCTGCGTTGTTGGCCGTAAAGAGGCTGAGACCGGTCAGGTCGCTTTGCGTCATCTTGGCTCTGACGGGCAAACCATCTTGACGCTGCAAGATGCCCTGAGCACCCTTGCGCGACAGGCCACGCCTCCGGACTTGGTGGAGCCGTCTGCGGCATGAATCAACTGGTTGGCATATTAAAGGCGACCACAGGCCTCGCGCTCGGGACGGAGTCTAAAGCCCCCGCCCAATGCCGTGTGTCTGTGATCATGGTGGTGTACCGCACCGGGCCAGCCTTAATGTCCAGCCTGCAGCATGTTTTGGACGAAGCCTTGGTCGATGATTTTATCATCGTGGATAATGGCTCACCGCAAGATGATGAGATCTTGCTGCGGTCGATAGCCGCGCGCGAGCCCAAGGTGCAACTGATCCAAGGCCATGGGAATGTCGGCTTTGCGTGCGGCGCCAATATGGGGGCCAAGGCCGCGAAGGGCCGGGCGCTGGTATTCCTCAATCCAGACGCCTTCTTGCAGCCCGACTGTATCCGTCAGCTTGTTTTGGCCACCGATGGACAGCCTTCCCCCTGTATTGTTGGCGCGCGGGTCTTGAACAAGGATGGCACCGAGCAGCGCGGATCGCGGCGTGGTGAAGTGTCACCCCTGACCACAGTCTTGACCTTCAGCAATCTGGCAAGCCGCATTCCCGGCCTGTCACGCTTTGAAATTCATCAGGAAAAGCAGCCTCTGCCGAGCGGACCGATCGCTGTTCCGACCATATCGGGGGCCTGTTTCTGTGCGAGCTATCTTGATTTCGAGCGATTGGGTGGCTTCGATGAGGGCTATTTCCTGCATGTCGAAGATATAGACAGACCTTTGCTGGCGCGCGCGCCGCATGGGCGGGACTGTGATCTTCCAGCCGAAAGCAGAGGTCATTCACCTTGGCTCAACAAGCCTGACCCATCCGGTTAAGGTTGAATATTGGAAGGGCTTGGGCCTTGCGCGCTATTTCCGCAAGCGGGCAGACAATCCTTGGCGCCGAATTTCAGCAACCCTCATGTCCCCGCTGATTCTTCTGGCCTCGGTCTTAAGGCCCGTTCTGCGCCGTAGGCAGCGCTAGGTCGCGGCCCTTAAGGAAAAGGCGCCTGCCCGCGCCAGCGATGAGGGCGGTGTCTTGCCCAAGCGCTCACAGATCCATTGTCCAGTCTGAATAAGGCCCTCCAGATCCAAGCCAGTCTCGAATCCGCCCCGGTGCAGCATATTGACCAGATCCTCGGTGCCGATATTGCCTGTGGCAGCGGGCGCAAAGGGGCAGCCGCCGATCCCACCGCAGGATGCGTCTAAGATGTCCACGCCCGCTTCAACGCCCGCATAGGCATTGGCGAGGCCGGTATTTCTTGTGTCGTGGAAATGGAGGCGAAGGGGCTTGTTGCCAATCCCCTTGCGTACGGCTTCGACGCGCCGCCGCACCATCCAAGGATCCGCCGCTCCAATCGTATCGGCTATGGCCACCTCATCGACCCCTAGAGCGGCTGCCTCTGCGCACAGGCGGGCGACCCGATCCTGTTCGATCTCACCGTCAAAGGGACAGCCAAAGGCGGTGGACAGGGTCATGGTTACGGGCGGGCCGCCATGGGTCTTCTTCAGGTCCATAATCTGAGCCAAGACCGCCATCTGCTCGTCGGTGGTTGAGCCTTGATTGCGGATGCCAAACCCATCACTGGCGCAGACCACGACATTGGCCTCGTCACAGCCTGATGCGACCGCGCGCTCCCAACCCTTTAGATTTAGGACTAGGCCAATACGGGACCGGCCCATGGTGGGGCTCAGCGCGGCGGCGATCTCTTCGGCTCCGGCCATCTGGGGCACGCGGCGCGGATTGACGAAGGAGACGGTCTCGATCCGTTGAACGCCGCAGGCCTCGAGCCGAGCGATAAAATCAAGCTTTTCTGCTGGCTCGAGCAAGACGCTTTCATTTTGCAGGCCGTCGCGTGGTCCGACCTCTACCACGGTGATGAAGCGAGACATTAGCGAGGCTCCGAAATGGCTACGTCGGATAGGGGGCGATAGAGGGTCAAGGTCGTTTCCCGGCCATTGGAATAGTTCAAACCCGAGATGGACCCCGCCTTCTCGGCTCTGGTCTTGTTGTGGGCCATGGCCTTGTCGAAATCGGCCTGTTCGCGGCTTTCCACGATGGCGGGGCGACCTTGGGCGAGCGCGGTGGCTGCAGCAGCGCCATCAGCCAAGAACGTAAGGGTACCGAGGGCGAAGACCAGACTGGGCTCAGCATAGCCCGCGACCGTAACCGGTCCGGTGATCAGGCCCGACCGCGGGGCCAGACCGACCCTATCGAGCGCAGTTGCGGTGCGGCTTGACAGGTTCAGAGGGTCAAGCCCTGGGATAAGGACCCCTGCAAGTACCCCGTGACCTGCAATGCCCAGAGCGCCAGCCACGGCCAAGGCTGGGACCGGGGCCTTGCGAACCAGGAGCACCGCTGCGGAAAGGCCCGCAGCAGCGAAGAGGGCCGCGCTCAGGGCCGCTGCTGTTAGGTCACCGGGGGCACCATAGCGGGCCAGAGCCATAATGCTCAAGGTCGCGAAGATGGCAGCGCCAAGCAGGGATAGGGCCGCACCGCCATAACGTCCGACACGCCCTATGGCCTGTTGGCTCGCGGCGGCGATTAGCCAAGCCAAGGCCCCGTAGGTCGGCAGGGTATAGTGAACCAGTTTGGTCGGCATGGCTTCGAACAAAAGCCAAGACGGGATCAGCCAGCACAGGGCGAA
>JBEGOG010000003.1:0-17618 GCA_041182125.1 Pseudomonadota bacterium | reverse complement strand
ATGTAGTTGCCGATGTCCTTGACCTTCTCGTCGCCAAGCTGGCTGTCACGCAGGCGGGTCACGGCGTCATATTCGTATAGGCCTTGCTGGGCCTTGGTGGTTGACTTGACGTGCCAGGTCAAAAGCGGGGCACCAAGGGCCTTGGCGACCTCGTAGGCCAATACGGTCTTGCCGGTACCGGGCTCACCCTTGATCAGCAGCGGACGCTCCAAGGCGATCGCGGCATTGACGGCGACTTTTAGGTCTTCGGTGGCGACATAGTCGCTGGTGCCCTGAAAACGCTGGCTCATCTGTGGTCGTCTCCTAAGGGGTCGCATCCCAATGATGGGGCGAACCGCAAACGCGTTTCTAAACTCACCCCAACCTAAAGGCCGCTCTGAGGGTTTCAAGCACGATTACGGCTTTCGAGCCTCTGTGGCCCTTAAAACGTTCGTTTGAACGGGGGTGACCTTAGGGCAGGGGCCTAGGCAGGTGAGACGAAGGTCTGGGTGAGGGCGGTCGAGATCTTCTCCATGACCGGCTGCCAGTCCCGGAAGGCGTCCGGTGTGAAGACGCGCACATGCGGATACCAGGGCAGAGAATCGGTGCCAAGGCGCGTCCAGGTGCCGGGAATAGAGATGATCCAGACCGGAGCGCCGCAAGCGGCGGCGATATTGGTCGTGGCGTTGGAAAAGCCAAGCGTTAGGTCGAGCGCGCAGGCGAGGGCACCCACATCGGCAAGATCGTCTTTCAGATTGATCCCCGGCGGCTGCCAGATATCGATGCCATATTCGGCCTTGGCCTGGGCGATCTCAGCTTCGGTTTCGCCATATTGCATATTGACGAAGGTGATGCCGGGCGTCTCCAAGACCGAACGCCATTGCTCGAACGGCGAGAAGGAGCGCAGGCGCGATCCGTCCATGCGCAAGCTCTTCCACAATATACCAACCTTCGGGCCCGGAGGTGCCGATTTCAATTGGTCCGTCCAATAGGCGATCCGTTCAGGATCCGCCGACAGGAAGTTCCTTTTCTTCGGGAAGGCGTCAACGGACCGTCGATATTTGCGTAAAAGCGATGCCAGTGGTGCCCAGGCATCGATCGTCGATGGATCTTCTACAAAATTTGCGGCCCGCACGACGCGGTGCTCGTAGCGAAAGGTGAGGTGGGCACCGACCTCGATCGAGGGAAAGGACTGTTGGAACAGACCAACCAACCGCTCTTCAACCGCTAGGGTCAATTTGCCCGTCGGGCCAATGTCCTCGATAAGGTCCGGCAGAAGATTGCCGAATAGAACCTCGTCGCCAAGGCCCTGTTCGCCGATCACCAAGATGGATTTGCCCCGAACATCCATCTCCGGCGTCCATTTGGGGCGGTCTATATAGAAGTGCAGGACATCGGCGAAATTAGCATCGAGGCGAACCTCATACTCGTCCCAGCCCTCACCAACCTTGCCTAAGCACATCAACATGGTGGAGCGTGACATGCGCATCATGGCTTGCTCATCAAGGCTGATCTTGCCGGTCATGGCCTCGTCGCAAGCCTCTAAAGCTGCGTCCAAGTCTCCGAGGATATGGTGCGCATTGCCGAGATTGTACCGAGCCTTAGCAAAGGTCGGATCGTTGCGAAGGGCTTCCTCGTAAAACAGCTTCGAAGATGCAACCTCACCCTGCTCGCTGAGCACTGTGCCGAGGGTGTTCCAGAGCAGGGGGTCTTCGCGGTGAACGTGAAGCGCAGATTTCAGCACATCGACCGCCTCATCATACCGCTGCCCGTCGCGCAGAATGCAGGCGAGATTGTTGGCGACCTCGTTTGAGGTGGGATCCTTGGCGAGGCAAAGGCGAAACAGCTGTTCGGCGATCTCCTTCATGTTCATGCGGTAGGCCAAACGCCCGAGGTCCGAGGCCACCATTTCCGGATCGTCGAGCAACTGGAAGGCGGACTCATAGCATTTGAGCGCGTTTACCAGATCGCCTGTCTTCTCTTTCGATATGGCCAGAAGGTACCAGCCGAGACCATTTCGTTCGTCTTTATCGAGGACCTCGAGCGCTAATTCAGTCGACTTGGCGTAGTTGTCCTGCCTCAGGAAATCCAAGCACCGATTGATCAGGGGAATGAGCGCCTGCTGGCGCAGAGCGTTGGCGTGGGTCTTGATCCTTTTTAACGAGCGCTTAGACGCCGAATCGCCAGCTGTCTGGGAGACGGCGACTTGAGGACCGGCTTGGGCACCGGCTACCACCGGTTCACCCACTTTCGTGGGATCAAGTCCAAATCCAAGGGCGGTGGACGCCTCTAAGTGGTTGCGCTTTGCCATAGCCAGCCCATCGGTCTGTAGAGCCACTCTGGGCTGATTGTTGTTAAGATGGCGCTGAAACATTAACGGCGCGCTAACCATGCCGGATCTATCAAGGTACGCTTGCTCAGCCTCGCTATCGTGCAACATTAAATTCGCAATCGGCGGGTTACGGTATAGGGTTGACGAGTGTGGGAGGCTTTTGGTCTCCTGCGCCAACGACCGCCTAACATACGGTCTGAACATCGGAGCCTGTCTATATGCCCCTAAAGCTTTCACTGAAACCGGGCGAAAAATTCGTACTGAACGGGGCCGTCGTGCAAAACGGAGATCGGCGGGGGACTCTGATTTTGCAGAACAAGGCGTCGGTTCTACGAGAAAAAGATATCATGCAGGAGGCGGAGGTTACGACACCCTCGCGGCGTATATATTTCCCTGTCATGATGATGTACCTAGATGAAACGTCGGCTCATCAATATTATGACGAATTCGTTCTAAGATTGACTGAGTTTATGGCCGTGATTGAAAATCCGAGCGTGTTGGCGGACTGCGTTGGCATCTCGAAACATGTTCTGGCGCGAGAATTCTATAAGGGCCTTATGCTGGCCCGTAAGTTGATGGAATACGAAGACGAGAGGTTGGCGAATGTCGCTGCAGGCCTACCAAAAAGCATCAGCGCGGGCTGAAAATCCGCGTGAGATGGAGTACCGCCTGTTCGGTCAGGTGACCCGCGCCTTGATGGCTGCGGCAGAGGTCGACGTGTCCGATACGGCGACGCGCATTGATGCTCTGGATTGGAATCGTCGCCTCTGGTCGGTTCTGGCGACGGATTGCGCCGATTCCGCAAACAGTCTGCCCGTCGAATTGAGGGCGCAGATCATTTCCCTGAGCATTTGGGTTAATAAGCACAGCAGCGCAGTGATGCGCCGGGAAGAAGAATTCGCGCCCTTGATTGAAGTTAATAGGATCATGATGCAGGGCTTGGCAGGTAATGTCGGAGATGGCGTGGCCTGATTTAAAAAATTTCTTTTTAACTCTAGTGTTTTTATTTTCACTGTCGGTTGCGGGTGTTATTCTTCAATTTCGCCAAAACAATTATTTGTTCATCAGAACTTACAAGTCAATGCCGCCATCGGGCGCTTACTGTTTTGAAATCGGGCAATTTTATTAATTGAATTTTTAAATAGTTTAAGCTATCGAAATAGCGCGGCATAAATTGCCGGGGGGTAAAAATTACCCTGATCATACAGAAGGGTTTGAGCTATGGCGCTATACAGCGTTAATACCAACCGCGATGCCATGATTGCGCTTCAGAATCTGAACGTAACAGGCGCGGAACTCGGCACCACACAAAACCGTATCTCAACCGGCCGCAAGGTCGATAGCGCCCGGGATAATGGCTCGACTTGGGCTATCGCACAGTCCATGCGGGCAACCTCTACATCTCTAAATGCGGTCAAAGACTCGCTTCAGCGCAGCCAATCGACTCTCGATGTTGCTCTGGCCGCAGGTTCCGCTGTTTCAGACTTGCTTTTGCAGATGAAAGAGAAGGCCCTTGCAGCATCAGATACGACGCTAGATACCTCCAGTCGTTCTGCTCTGAATGAAGACTTCAAGGCCTTGCGTGACCAGTTGAGCAAGACCGTCTCCAATGCCGATTTCAACGGCACCAACATGATCAAGACGGGCGGCAGCAACATCGCTGCTCTGGCTAATGCGGCGGGCACAAGCAAGATTACGGTTGCAGCGCAATCGCTTGGCTTGGGAAGTGCAAATCTCACCGGCATTACCAGTACGTCCTCACTCGCCCCAACTTCGGCGGGTACGGCCGCGGCCATGATCACGACGGTCAATACGGCCATCGGTAAGGTGAGCACGGCTCTGGCCAAGATGGGTACGGGTTCTAAGGCCCTTGATCTGCACCTGTCCTTCGTCATGAAGCTGCAGGACACCTTGGACAATGGTGTTGGCAACCTCGTCGATGCCGACCTGGCCAAAGAAAGCGCCAAACTGCAGTCGCTGCAAACGCGTCAACAGTTGGGGGTTCAGGCCCTGTCCATTGCGAACCAGTCGACTTCGGCGTTGCTTGGGCTGTTTAGATAGGGTTAACTCGTCTTAATATTCTATGGGGCGGTCAGGTCGATTCGGGCCTGCCCGCCCCTAAATAGAGAGGCAACAGCTTAAGCCGCTGTGAAACCATCATGAAAGTTTTGGTTGCACCTGCACCCACAAATGATCAGGCGATGATAGCGCCAAAGAAAGAGGTCGAGTTATCGGTTGCGGCCAAGGAGAAATCCCCCGCAGTCTCAAATGTTCCGAGGCCTCTTACTGACGCTGAATATCGATTGGTGATCGTGCCGAACACCGAGCGGGGTGGGTATATCTATAAGACCGTGAATTCCTACACGGGAGAGGTGGTTAGTCAGAGACCTGACGAATCGGTTAAGAGGCTAGGAAAGTCTGCTGAATATGTGCCGGGGTCTCTGGTGAGTTCTCGAGCATAGTTAACGAGGATCTATGGTGTTGGTGGACTTTGTTGCGATCGCTAATCCGGTCAGCAGGGGGTATCTCACGCGCCATTGGTCCGAAGGCGTTGGGGTGGTTTGACTACCCATGAAGATTATATAGTCTTAGCTACATTATTGTCGGCTGAGTCGGCATCTAGTGTCGGTCGTCAAAATGTCGATCGAGCCGAAATGGAAAGGCCTTAGGGGTAAGCGATCATGTCGATTGGCGTGAATAACAACAAGGCAGCCCTGATAGCGCTTCAAAACCTTAACAGGACTGAGGAAGAGCTAACGGGAGTCCAAAAGCGCATTAGCACGGGCCGGTCGATTAACGACGCCAAGGATAATGCTTCAGTTTGGTCAATTGCTCAGAAGCAACGCGGGGACATCAGCGCTTTGAGCGCTGTGAAAATGAGCTTGGATCGAGCGACCTCGATCGGCAATGTCTCCATGATTGCAGGCACGTCAATTTCCGATCTGTTGGTGCAGATGAAGGAAAAGGTTACCGCGGCGATGGACGTGTCCATTGATACGGTTTCGCGCACGGCTTTAAACAATGATTTCAAGGCGTTGCTGGCTCAAATTAAGAGCACAACTCAGAACGCGTCCTTCGATGGTGCCAACCTCTTAGATGGATCTGTGACGACGGGGATTAAGTTCCTCTCCAACGCGGATGCAACCTCGTCCATCACCCTTGCGGTTCAGAATATGTCGATTGGCGGCGCGAACATCACGTTCAGCGCAGGCTCAACGATCTTGACCGCAACCTTGGCTTCGGCGGTCATGACGAAGCTGACGGAATCGGTGATCAAGGTGAACTCCGCGATGGGCAGCATGGGCGCGCAGGTCAGGCAGATCGAAGCGCACAATGTGTTTGTGTCCAAGCTGTCGGACGCTTTGGAAACCGGCGTGAGCAATCTGGTCGATGCCGATATGGCCAAAGAGAGTGCGCGTCTCCAAGCTTTGAATGTAAAGCAGCAGCTGGGTGCGCAGTCCCTCTCCATCGCAAACCAGGCACCTCAGATTGTGTTAAAACTCTTCCAGTAAGCTTGGGGGATGTGAGGCAGGGATAGGCTGTGTTGGGATAGTCTTATGGTCCCGATCCCGCCTGAGGCTTAAGATCATGGTGGAACTACAGCCTGTTAGTGAGGATGACCGCGATCGCCTGTTCGGCTGGCGGATAGACCCCACCGTTGACCGCTGGATGAGTGATCCTTTTGCGCCTGATCGAGATCTGCACGATTTTTGGTTCGATCATTTCATCACCAGTCCGGATTGCGCGGGTTGGATCATTGTCTGTTCCGGCGAACCGGTCGGTTTCTTGTCATTGAAAGGGCTTTCCAGCCCGAGTCGCGGGGCTGAATGGGGCTGGTATGTCGCCTCGCTGTCGGCGCGGGGGCGCGGGGTAGGGCGCGCCGCTCAGGCTCTGGGGCTCGATTTAGCCTTTGACGTCTATGGATTGGAGCGGGTTTGGGCGCAGGTCTTGGCTGACAATGATGTTGCGCTACGGGCCCAAGCGGCCTCCGGATTTCGTCGCGAGGGCTACCTAAGGCACCACCTTTTTAAGCTCGAACGGTTTCACGATGTGGTGGTCTTGGGTATCTTAGCAAATGAGTGGAAGCTAATTAGAGAACGGGTTATGCTGTCACTCGTGCGCTCTGGACTAATCGGAGCCTAGGGCTAGATTTTCCGGCCTTGGTTAACACTTTTTTACACCTTCGCGATCACGCTAGGGATGCAAAATGCATCAGGGGTAAATATCTTGATCGGTATCGATTCAAGTCTGTTGACCGCCTATTACCAGTCGCTCAGTAGCGCGACGGGTCTCTCTGCCGCGTCTCAGGCTCAGAATTCGACGGGGTTGACTCAATCCTCAAGCAATAACCGATCCAAAGCGGTTCTTCCGATTGCGCCTTGGGATCCTAAGTCGCAGCTGTTGCGCGCTCCAGAGTTGGTGAAAAAGGCCCTAGAGGGGCGGTCCTTGATCGATCCCAACGGCCTTCGCGCGAGCGGCGCGGACGCTAAAGATGACTATGGCAAGCTCTTTACCCTTTATCAGGGCCTAAGTGGGCTGACGGGACTGGCCGACAATATCCAAGCTAAAAATATGACAGCGGCTGAGAAGGCGCGGATTCAGACGGTTTTCAACAAGGGCCAAGCGGATATAGCGGCCTATATCGACACTTTGAAATTGGATGCCATGTCCCTGACGCGAGGCGCGGCAACCTCAACCTTGAGAACCTCAGCGGGGGTTCATCGTTCGAACACCTCCTACACGACGTCTCCCCTGCACACGGGTACGGCAACCGAAACGGTAAAGGCTTTTGAAGGGCCAATCGTCTTTGACGTAGCCGTTAAGGGCGTGAACACGACCAAAACCGTAAATATTGACCTGGCAGGGATGGGGGCAACCACCCGGTCTATCAATGAGGTCGTGGCCTATATAAATGCCCAACTCAAAGCGCAAAATATTGCGACCCGTTTTGAGAAGGTGAGCATTCCGGCAGAGCCAAAGACCATCCAGTCCAATGGCAAGACGGTAACCTTGCCCGCGGGAAGCCCTTCTTGGTCGCTCAAGATTAAAGGCGATGTCGGGGAGATCTTGACCTTCTCGACGACAGACAAGGCCGATGCGGTCTATCTGACCCAGACCGCCGGCATTACCTCGCCCGTTTCAACGGCCAAGCCAGTTCCTGGGATAACGCCTCCAAAACCGACCTTCAGCCAGCAAGAGCTGTTAAAGTTCCAAACCGACCTCACCACCTCGACGGCACCGCCAGACGCCTTTCATCGGGTCGGAGAGACGAATTATGTCGATGATCTAGCCTATAAAAAGGTGTTGGGTCCTGAAATTACAGCGGTCCGTGCGTCGCAAACCACGTCCGATGGTTCGGTCTATATGCTCGCCGACATCAAGGCGACGGTCGGTGATCAAACCATAAAGGGCACTGGGGACGTTGCCCTTATCAAGTACGATTCTGCGGGAAATGTTATCTACACCCGTACCCTTGGCGCTGGAGATCAGGCTTCGGGCTTGGCGATGAGTGTCAGCACCGATGGCAAGGTTGCGATTGCGGGGTCTGTTACGGGTGTCTTGTCGGGCGCGACGAACGGATCAGGTTTGGCGACCGATGGCGTGACGACAGCGCCAACCTCAACCCTGACCAAGACGGCTACACCGACCACAGACAGTTTTGTCACCTTGTTCGACTCAAAGGGCCAAGAAAGTTGGACCATGCGCCGCGGTGTGACCGCCGATGATGAGGCAACCGCTGTGGCCTTTGCAGCAGACGGCTCAGTCTATGTCGCTGGCCGGACCAAAAGTGCTTTTTCCGGTAATGCTGCAGTCGGCGGTTGGGATAACTATATCCAAGGTTACGGGTCCAACGGTGCTGCGGTGCCGACGACCGTATTCAAATTTGCCCAGCAGTTTGGCAGTACCGGCGATGACCGGCCAGCCTCGATGGTTGTCGATGGATCAAGCCTCTTGGTCGGCTCGAAGGAAAACGGTCGCGCGGTCCTCCGCCGATTTGACATCCAAGCGACCGGTGCACCCACCTTGGTGGCGACGCGCGATCTTGGCGATCTGATGGGCGGAGACCTGACGGGTATCGCTCTGAACGGGGGAAATCTGGTCGCGGTCGGGTCCAGTTCGAACGCGGCGCTGTCGGGCGCTACGGTCTCTAGGGCGGCTTCGGGTGGACAGGATGCCTTTGCTCTGAGTCTCGCTAAGGACTTGGTTGCTAGCAGCTCAGACCGGATCGCGTTTCTCGGTGGAGCGGGTCAGGACAAGGCGACCGCCATGACGATTTCAGACGGCAAGCTTTGGCTGACGGGCACCTCGACTGCTGCCATTGATGGCGCAGCCCTGATGGGGACCAAGGACGGCTTCGTCTCGCGTTTTGATATTTCAACCGGTACCCAAGAGTGGACACGTCGGTTCACGGCCAAAGAGAAGTCGTCGATCCCAAGTTCTATCGCGGTCGCCTCGGGCGGTGCATCGGTACTTGACCGGCTTGGCTTGCCCAGCGGTCAGATTGCCTATTCGGACTCGACCCTTTTGACCGCAGCGACCTCCGTGCGGGCAGGGGACCAGTTCAGGATCCGGACCCAAGAGGGCGGACCCACCACAACCATCACTATCTTGGCGACCGACACGATGAAGACCCTTCAGGCCCGATTGTCGTCAAAGTTCGGCAGCCAGGCAAAGGTCTCCGTGTCGAGTGCGTTGGGCGTTGATAAGCTGTCCATCACCTATGCCAGCAGCCGCAGCAGTGTTGAACTTTTGGCCGGTCCGTCGGGTAAGGATGCTCTTGAGGGGCTTGGTCTGGCGGAAGGGCAAATTCGAAGCTTCGCCTACGACAAGACCGTCAACCAATATACTTACGGCTTGAAGCTCGACCGTGACTTGAAGATCGATACGCCTGAAGCGATCAAGCTAACGACAGAAGATATTCAAACCGCCATGTCGACGATCCGCACCGCCTTTAGAGCCATTGCCACAGGCTTGAACCCCACCGAAGCGGCAGCTCAGGCCGCTAAGGAAGCCAAGGTTCAAAAGGCCCAGACGGCGGTACCGGCCTATCTTACCAAGCAAATGGCGAACTATCAGGCAGGTCTCAATCGCTTGACCGGCGGCGGATAAGGTTGCCGTAGCGACTTGAATACTGCGCGCTGACAGCGTAGCGATCTTTCATGAGATCTGTTCGAAATCCACGAGTCGTTTTGGCCATTGGTGCGGGACTTGCGTTATTTGCAGGGCTCGGGATCGGTCTGGTCATTATGACGCGCGACCACGGATCAAATAGCCCACCTCCAGCCTCGACGGGGGGACTGGTTGTTGAAATGGGTTCGGTCGACGAGGCCCCTTCGGCAAACGGGCGACAACTGCGGTGTTTCGTTCGCGGTCAGTTCGTCGGTATGGCCAGTCTTGTCCAATGTGCGAAGAAAAACGGCGTCTCCACCCAAGGTCTAGATGTCGGCCTTGATGCCAATGGGGCCCTGGCGGCAGCGGACGGGGCAGGGGTGGTCGTAACACCGCTAGCGCCGGATCAGATCAAAGACCAGATCGAAGATACCGTCTTGGGCCCGCCTGTTGAGCCTAAGGTCGCCGAGGCTTCTGACGTCAAAAAGCCTGCGGTCGCGGCCTGTATGAGATTTGCGTCTGGCGAGTGGCGCAAGGTTGGAGATGATCTCGAACTGAACAGCTGCGCGCGAACCCTCTTCGACGGCAAGTGCGAGAAGGAGGGATCGGCAAGCTATGGCCGATGGGGCTCGCAAACCCTCCGTCTAGTCCCCGGTAAGGTCGAGCAATCGCCCGACAATAAGAGTTTCACCACTTTGGTGGAACAAACCATGCCAGGATGTCACCTGCCTTAAGGGGCGCTTTCTCCCTAAGAGGTTCAACCCGATTTTGGCGAGGAATGCCCTTAGCAATGAAACCTGCTCGTCTCATTCCTTTTGCGCTCATGGCCTCAGTGATTGGATTGTCGCTGTCGGGCTGCACCAAGCAGATCGATGCCCCGATTGAGCGCGGTGCCTGTTGGCACGCGGTGCCCATGTCTGATGGAACCATCAAGTTCAACGACCTGGCCAAGAACCAGCCGACCATTGAGGCCTGCGCTGCACGCCTCGAGGATATGCGATTAAAGTTCAAGGCCTTAGGATCGCAGCAGAGGTTTATGTTGGGGGCCTATCAAGGAAATTACCTGTTCCTCCAGCCGGAAGGCGTTTTTACGGCTCGCACCTACAAGGGGAATCGCTATTTGGTCCTTGTTCGAACGGGTGATGGACGATTGGCCAAGATTGGCGAGATGCCATTGCAATAGGTTCTGTTTCGAGTCACTGTGAACGGAACGAGAACATTTATCAGGCGCTGCGACGGAGCAGCCACATAAGCGGGGGTCCCCATGGCGGGAAGTGTCAACAAGGTCATTCTGGTCGGTAATCTGGGCAAGGATCCTGAAATCCGCACGCTGAATTCCGGTGATCGCGTGGCTAACTTGACGGTCGCGACTTCGGAAACCTGGCGCGACAAGTCTTCGGGCGAGCGGAAGGAAAAGACCGAATGGCACCGCGTGGTGATCTTCAACGACAATCTGGTCAAGGTCGCCGAGAATTTTCTTCGTAAGGGCGCCAAGGTTTATCTCGAGGGCTCGCTCCAGACCCGCAAATGGACAGACCAGTCGGGTGCTGAAAAGTTCTCGACCGAAATTATCCTGCAGAAATATCGCGGTGAACTGACCATGCTTGATGGCAAGGCTGGCGGCAGCGCCGGCGCCGATGACCGCGATGACGGCTATTCATCCGGTGGCGGTTATGCCCCATCAGGACGTGCCGCACAGCCCTCTGGCCCGCGTGAGAGCTTCTCGGCCGATCTGGACGACGAAATTCCATTCTAGGAGCAGGCTGAGTGGTTAAACCTGCGGCAGGCTCGCCCCTGCTACCCCTTGAATGGGCCGCGATTGCGGGCATCGTTCTGGTTTGGGGCGTCAATAATATTGCAGCCAAATATATGACCGATTACATCCCGCCCATCTTTATGGGCGGGGTGCGCTTCGCTTTGGCCCTTTTGTTTCTGTTTCCGTTCATCAAGCCGCCATTTCCCGATCCAAAGCGGCTGGTGATCATCTTGCTTCTGATCGGCCCGTTAAATGCTGGGCTGATCTATCTTGGCTTTTCGATGATCCAGTCGATGAGCGCCTTCATTGTTTCCCTCCAGCTTTGGGTGCCGTTCACGGCGCTTTTTGCTTGGCTAATCTTGGGTGAGGCGATGGTCGGGCTTCAACTGCTGGGGCTCGTCATTGCGTTTGGCGGTATCGCCTGGATGACGCTCTCGCCTGGGACGCAAGGGGACATTCCGGGCATATTGGTCGGTGTTGCGGCCAGCATCTGTTGGGCGCTCGGAACCATCCTGGTGCGCCAGGTGCCGAGCATCAGGGCGTTAAAGCTGCAAGGCTTGACCGCGCTCCTGTCCGCGCCGTTGATGTTCGCTGTAGCCTTCGGCACCGAGAAGAACATCGTCCCTTTGGTCGTGGCGGCACCCATGATGGTCTGGGTCTGCCTCGTTTGGGCAGCGGTTCTGTCTACCGTCGGAGCGACCGCGATCATGTTTTGGCTGGTCCAGCGACGTGAACCGGCGCGCATCATGCCCTATTTCTTGCTGACCCCTCTGGTCTCCTCAGGCATCAGCGTTCTGTTCATGGGCGAGGTAGTAACCTGGCAGGTGGCGATGGGCGGTGCAGCCACCTTGGCTGGGGTTGCCTTAGTGGCCCTGTCCGAACGCCGTCTGGCCAAGGCGAGCGACACAAGTCTCGAGACTACTTAATCACCGCGCAGGCAATACGCCCGCCCGCGCCGCCAATCGGTTGGCTGATGTGATCGTCAGGATTGGCGTGAATGACCAAGGCTGAGCCATCGGCGTCGCGCAGAACCTGCTCTGTCGGCGAAGTACCGGCGTCCAATCGTACCCATGGGCTGAAGGCTTGGCCATGGGCCGATCCATCTGCTGCCGCATAGAGATTGACCATATCGCCAAAATCGGGCCCGGCTGGATTGAGCAGCCCATGGGGTTTTTTGCTTTCAGCGTGGTTCATATGGCCACCGCTGGTCATGAATTTGGGATCAGAACAGTCGCCGGTCTGATGGAAATGCATGCCATGCCAGCCCGGTGCCAGGCCCTTGGTGATATCAACCTGCAACAGAACCCCGGACGCAGCAGCCGTCAGGCTTAAGGTACCGATGGCGCTGCCATCAGCGGTCTTGATGGGTGTGGTGACAGCCATGGGGGCGGCAGGCGCTGTAACGGCGGCTGGAGCAGCCATTGAGGTATGATCGTGCACCTGCGCCAGCGCCGGAACCCCAATCAAGCAAATAATTGCTACTGAATTCAGTAAAAGCTTCATGTTTTTGGCTCCTTATTTTGCGCCAGAGCGCGATGGATGCTAACTACGATCCTTAAGATCGGTCTAGCGATTCATCATTCGAAAAGTTCTGAAAATCAGTGTCCGACGAAACGATTAATTCCCCCGAAGAGACCCGCCGCGGCGGCATTGCGCCCATCAATATCGAAGATGAGCTAAAGCGCTCCTATCTCGACTATGCGATGAGCGTCATTGTCAGCCGCGCCTTGCCCGACGCGCGCGACGGCCTCAAGCCTGTGCACCGGCGCATCCTCTTTTCGATGCATGAGCAGGGCTATGGGCCGTCGGGGGCCTATCGTAAATCGGCGCGCATCGTCGGTGACGTGATCGGTAAATATCACCCTCACGGTGACACCGCCGTCTATCACGCCATGGTCCGTATGGCGCAGCCCTTCTCGATGGGCATGGTTCTGATCGATGGTCAGGGCAATTTCGGCTCGGTCGACGGCGATATGCCCGCGGCCATGCGCTATACCGAAGTGCGGATGCTTAAGACCGCCGAGGCCCTATTGGCCGACCTCGATAAGGGGACGGTGGATTTCCAGCCCAACTATGATGGCTCTGAGAATGAGCCGGTTGTCCTGCCGTCACGGGTGCCGAACCTGCTGGTCAATGGCGCGGGCGGTATTGCCGTGGGTATGGCGACCAATATCCCGCCGCATAATCTGGGTGAGATCGTGGATGCCTGTCTGGCGGTCATTGATAACCCAGCGATCCCGCTCGATGAGCTACTCGATATCGTGCCTGGTCCAGACTTCCCCACGGGCGGCGAGATCATTGGGCGGACGGGTGCACGCGAAGCCCTGATGACGGGCCGGGGTTCGGTCATTATGCGCGGTGTGGCGACCGTCGAAGAGGCGCGCGCCAATCGCGAAGCCATCATCATCACCGCCATTCCCTATCAGGTGAACAAGGCCAATCTGGTCGAGCGGATCGCCGATCTGGTGCGTGAAAAGCGCATCGAAGGCATTTCCGACATTCGCGACGAAAGCGACCGCCAAGGTATGCGCGTCGTGGTCGAGCTCAAGCGTGATGCTTCGGCCGAAGTGATCCTCAATCAGCTCTATCGCTATACGCCGCTGCAAAGCTCATTTGGCGTCAATATGCTGGCGCTGGACCGGGGGCGGCCCGAGCAGATGGGCCTTCGCCGTCTGATCGACTGTTTTGTCGAGTTCCGCGAAGAGGTCGTGGTTCGCCGCACCAAGTTCGAGCTGTCCAAGGCCCGCGATCGCGGTCACGTCTTGGTCGGTCTGGCCATCGCTGTGGCCAATATTGACGAGGTGATCCACATCATCCGCTCGTCCAAGGACCCAGCCGAAGCGCGTGAGCGTTTGGTGGCGAGGGACTGGCCTGCGGGCGATATGAACCCACTGATCGAGCTGATCGCCGATCCTCGCACCCTCGTGGTCGGTTTGGCCGATGGGGCACCGGCCGTTCGCCTGACGGACGAGCAGTCCCGCGCCATCTTGGCCTTGACCCTGTCGCGCCTGACCGGTCTTGGCCGCGACGAGATCTTTGGCGAAGCCCGCAGTTTGGCCGAAGCCATTGCCGGCTATCTCGAAATCCTCGCCTCGCGCGAAAAGATCATGGCCATTGTGCGCGAAGAACTGGTCGAGGTGCGTGAAGCCTTTGCCATTCCGCGCAGAACGATCATCGTCGAAGGCGATGCGGACATGGAAGACGAGGACCTGATCCTGCGTGAGGATATGGTCATCACCGTCACCCACGGCGGCTATGTCAAACGCACCCCCTTGGCGACCTATCGCACCCAGCGCCGGGGCGGGAAGGGCCGCTCGGGCATGTCGACCAAAGAAGAAGATGCCGTCACCCGCGTCTTTGCCGCCTCGACCCACGCGCCGGTGCTATTCTTCTCCTCGACGGGTAAGGTCTACAAGCTCAAGGTCTGGCGCTTGCCGCTTGGCTTGCCGTCATCGCGCGGCAAGGCCTTCGTCAATCTGCTGCCGCTCGAGCCCAACGAGTCCATCACCTCGATCCTGCTTCTGCCCGAGGATGAGGCCCAGTGGGATGGGTTGGATGTGATGTTCGCCACCCGCTCGGGCAATGTGCGCCGCAATCGCCTGTCCGATTTTGTTCAGGTCAATCGCAACGGCAAGATCGCGATGAAGCTGGATGTGGGCGATGGTATCGTCGGTGTGGGTCTGTGCACCGTGAACCATGACGTGCTTCTGACGACGGCCTTGGGTCAGTGCATCCGCTTCGGTGTCGACGATGTTCGCGTCTTTGCGGGCCGCGAGTCTACCGGCGTGCGCGGCATTCGACTGGCAGAGTCCGATCAGGTCATCTCGATGGCCATCCTGCTGCATCTCGGCATCAGCGCGGCCGAACAGAGGGCCTATCTGAAATATGCCAAGGCTATGCGGGCGGTCACGGGTGAAGCCGTCGACGATGCCGAGGTGGCCGTGGTCGATGAGCCAGAGACCGATGCTGCCGGTGCCGAAGAGGGCGAAGCGGTGCTCAGCCTTGAACAGATCAGTGCTCTGGGCGCGCAGGAACAGTTCATCCTGACCCTCAGCGACACCGGCTATGGCAAGCGCAGTTCGTCCTTCGAATACCGCGTCACCGGACGCGGCGGTAAGGGGCTGGTTGCCCATGACCTGTCCAAGCGCGGCGGTAAGGTGGTGGCTTCGTTCCCGGTCGAGGATGGCGACGAGATCGTGCTCGTGACCGATCAGGGCCAATTGATCCGTTGCCCTGTTGCAGAGATCCGTATCGCGGCCCGTAACACACAAGGTGTAACGATCTTCCGTACCGCAGACGATGAACGTGTCGTATCGGTTGAGCGTTTGGCCGAAGGTGATAAGGGTGACGAGGACACAGGTTCAGAGGACGGGACTGAACCTTAAATCCGGCAGTCTAGGCTGATCGGCCGGCAAGGGGCGCATGAGTTGCCCCACCGGAACGGAAATCTGAGGGGATATCTATTCGATGGAACGTGTAGGGCTCTATCCGGGGACCTTTGACCCCATGACCAACGGCCACCTCGATATTATCGGGCGCGCCGTCAAGCTGGTCGACAAGCTGGTCATTGGCGTGGCGATCAACCGCGATAAGGGGCCGCTCTTCACCCTTGAAGAGCGCTGCGCCATGGTTTTGGAAGAGACCAAGCCCTTCACGAAACATGCCCAGATCGAGGTCCGGCCCTTTGAGGGTCTGCTGATGCACTTTGCCCAGGATGTGGGGGCCCAGATGATTGTTCGCGGTCTTCGGGCGGTTGCGGACTTCGAATATGAGTTTCAGATGACGGCCATGAACCAGCAGCTCAATCGCGAGATCGAGACCGTGTTTCTGATGGCCGACCCTCGCCATCAGGCTGTGGCCTCGCGTCTGGTAAAGGAGATCGCCAAGCTCGGCGGTGACATCAGCAGCTTCCTGAGCCCGACCATGGCCAAGATCCTGTTAGAGAAATACAACCGCGCCTAGGGATTGCCCCAATATTGCGCCAATTGGCGGGTAGCTCTTTCAGTCATAGGGCACCGGTCTCGTGGCGGTGGGCCACTGGGCGCGCCACGCAGTGAAATGAGGACGGCATGAAGAACATCCTATCGGCCTTGACCCTGAGCCTATTGCTCGGGACCGCCATGCCTGCCGACGCAGCGGCCCCCAAGGCGAAGACCCCGTCAGCTCCGGCGGCACCCAAGGGACCGTCAGCGGGTGATTGGCGCGTGCCTGATCCTGAGAATGTCGTGGTGATCGATACGACCAAGGGCCGGATCATTGTTGAGCTGTCCCCGGAATTGGCACCCAACCATGTTGCGCGGTTCAAGGAACTGACCCGCGAGGGCTTCTATAACGGCCTCAAATTCCACCGCGTGATTGACGAATTTATGTCTCAGACCGGCGACCCTTTGGGAACCGGCGAGGGCGGCTCGACCAAGCCAGATGTCGCGGCGGAATTTACCTATCGTCGTGGCCCGCAAAGTCCCTTTACGCCCATCAGCCAGCCCATCGGTATTCAGTCGGGATTTGTGGGTTCAGTGCCGGTTATGACCCAGATTGATGATCTGATGGCCATTACGACCGACGGTAAGGTCCATGCTTGGGGCCAGTTCTGTCCGGGTGTTCTTGGTGCCGCGAGGGGTGAAAATCCGAACAGCGCCAACAGTCAGTTCTTCTTGATGCGCCAGGCCTTTCCATCGCTGGATAAGCGCTACACTGCCTATGGCCAAACCCTGTCAGGTCTCAATATCGTGCGGGCGATCAAGACCGGCGAGCCTGTGGTCGATCCCGATAGCATGACCAAGGTGCAGATGCTGGCCGACATGCCTACGGCTGAGCGCCCTTCGATCAAGGTGCTGGACGTCCGGAGTGGCTACTTCAAGGCCATGGTCGAGACGTTGCGCGCCAAGAAGGGTGCTGATTTTTCTGCCTGCGACATCGACCTTCCCGTCGAGGTTCGCTAGGAAGACCCGTCTTTCATTTTTGAACCGAGAAAAACCATGGCTGCCGATCCAGAAAACACCCTGTTGTTGACGCTTGAGACCGGCGTCGTGACCATCGACCTGCGTCCTGACCTCGCCCCCGGCCACGTGGCCCGGATCAAGGAATTGGCCCGCGAAGGCTTCTATGACGGCGTTGTGTTCCACCGCGTCATTCCCGGCTTTATGGCCCAGGGCGGTGATCCAACGGGCACCGGCGGCGGCGGCTCGTCCAAGCCCAACCTGCAAGCCGAGTTCAGCAAGGAACCGCACCTGCGCGGCGTCTGCTCGATGGCCCGCACCTCTGCGCCCCATTCGGCCAATAGCCAGTTCTTCATCTGCTTCGATGACGCCACCTTCCTCGATAACCAATATACGGTTTGGGGTGTGGTGTCGGACGGCATGGACCATGTTGACGCCCTGCCAAAGGGTGAGCCACCGCGCAGCCCCGGTAAGATCCTCACGGCCCGCGTTGCGGCTGACG
>JBEGOG010000002.1:0-18707 GCA_041182125.1 Pseudomonadota bacterium | reverse complement strand
CCTCTTGATGCCCATCCGAACCTTCCTTGAGCCATCGCGTTCTATAGACATCATCCATGAGACGGACGTCTTGGTGGTTGGATCGGGGCCGGGAGGACTGGCGGCGGCCTTGGCCTGTGCCCGCGCGGGGGTTCAGACAACGCTTTTGGAGCGCTATGGCTGTTTTGGCGGCAATATCACCCAGGTCGGCGTTGAGGGCTTTGCGTGGTATGAGTTCGAAGAGCGCGCCAAGACCATGGGCGCGGCCATGCCAGAACCTCAATCCATCAGTCACTCTTTGGATGCCGAGGCCTTTAAATATGTGGCCGATGTGCTGGTCGAGGAGGCGGGCGTCACGCCCATGCTGCATCGCATGTTCGTAGCTCCCATTATCGAAAATGGCCAGATCCGCGGCATCATTACCGAGAGCAAGGCTGGCCGAGAGGCGATCTTTGCCAAACGGGTCATTGATGCGACGGGCGATGCCGATATTGCTGCGCGGGCAGGGGCCCTGACCCATAAGACGCCCAAGGCCGAAATGATGTCGGTCTCGGTTATGTTCTCGATGTGCGGCGTCAACAAGACCCGCTTTATTGAGCAGGTGAAGGCCGATCCCCAGACCTATAAGGATTGGGCTGGCAATGGCGAATGGGACATTACGACCGATGGAAAAGAGGACGACATGTTCTCTCCGTTCCTTCGTAAGCCCTTCAAAAAGGCCCTAGAGGCGGGGCTTCTGCCGCCTAATCTCGCCACCATCGCCGGAACCTGGGGCACGGTGTCGGATCAGGGCGACCTGACCTATCTCAATATGGTCCATCTCTATCTGGATGGCACTGACCCGGACGATCTGACGATCGGCGAGATCGGTGGGCGCAAGCAGGCCATGCAGGCGGTCGAGGCGTTGAAGCACTTTATGCCCGGATGTGAGGACGCCAAGCTACGCAACTTCGGCATGACCCTTGGCATTCGCGATACCCGTAAGATCGACGCGGCCTATAATATGACTGGCGAGGATGTTCGTGGCCAGGCGCGGTTTGACGATACGATCGGCATATTTCCAGAATTTATCGACGGTTACGGCCTGCTGATCCTGCCAACCACGGGCCGCTATTTTCATGTGCCCTATCGCGCCATGGTTCCCAAGGGGGTCGGGCACCTGTTGGTCACGGGCCGCGCCATCGGCGGGGATAAGATCAGCCATGCCGCCGTGCGCAACATGATGTGCTGCGCGGTGGCAGGGCAGGGCGCGGGGGTGGCAGCCGCCATATCCATCAAGACCGGCCAAGATTTTGATTGTCTCGACATCGGGCTTGTTCAGGCCGAACTGCGCCGTCAGGGCGCGAGGATTGCATAAGATGACCAAGAGCTCGACGCCGCCTTGGCTGATCCTCGTTTTGGCCAGTATCGCCATTGCGGGTAACTATTACGCCTATGATGCCATCGGGCCGGTTGCAGATCTTTTGCGAACGCAGCGGGGTTTGTCTCAGACGGATATCGGGCTGCTCAATGCGGTCTACAGTCTGCCGAACATACCGCTGGCCTTGGTCGGTGGGCTCATTATTGACCGCCTTGGTGCCGCGAGAGCGGCTTTCGGTGCCGCAGCCCTGTGTTTTTTGGGCGCACTCCTGACCGCTATCGGGGAGCCCTATGCCGTGATGGTCACGGGGCGGCTAATTTTTGGCGTGGGTGAGGCGACGCTCCTCATTGCTCTGCTCGCCGCGCTGGCCCAGTGGTTCTCATTCGGGGCGGCGGCTCTGGCGATGTCGCTGTTTTTCAGTTTGGCCCGCGTTGGCTCCTACATGGCCGATATTTCGCCCCTCTGGGCAGCGCCTCTCTATGATCAGGGCTGGCAGCCACCTTTGATGTTGGCTGCGGCATTGACCGGTGTGAGTTTGATTGCCGCTTTTGTTTTGATGGTGTTCGACCGAGGAAAAACACGCATCGTTAATGTTGAACGCAAGGCAGAGCCCATCAAACTAAGCGCCCTTGTCGGGTTTTCGCGGTCATTTTGGTATATATTGGGGCTCAATGTCCTATTTGCGTCGGTCTTTTTTCCGTTCCGGTCCACCTTCGCCATAGTCTATTTCCAAGACGCTAAAAATCTCAGTCTGGCAGATGCGGGCCTCCTCAATAGCTGGGTCTTTTTCGCTGCGATCTTCGCCACGCCCCTGTTTGGCTTTGCAGCCGATCGATTTGGGCATCGCACTCTGATGCTCACCATGGGTGCGTTGTTGATGCCGGTGACCTTCTTTATTTTGGGGGGGACCGACCTTAGCCTTTGGATTTCGACCGTTTTAATGGGGATCAGCTTCTCGGTCATTCCGGCCGTCATTTGGCCAGCGACCGCGATGTTGGTCGAACCCAAACGATTAGGCACTGCCTTTGGCCTGATCAATGTGCTGCAGAATCTGGGCCTGTTCGCCTGTAACTATCTGGCCGGATGGCTCAATGATGCAAATAACGCTGGAGCGGCCAACCCGTCTGGATACGGCCCTATGCTTCAAATGTTTGGCCTGCTGAGCCTGTTGGGTCTGTTTTCAACCCTAGCCCTTTGGTGGCGAGAGCGAGGACCCCACGCCCAAGGTCTCGATCGGCGTGTGAAGGTTGAGCCAGCCTAAGGGGCACGGTTGGGTTTGTTTGCCTGAGCGACTAAGCCCTGAACGAGACCCTCGAGATCTTTGGGGTCAATATCGAGCGTCTCGCCATAGGCCTTCAGGGCCGTATCAATGTCGTCGCGCGTTAGACTCAAGGTGGGTGTGACGGGTTGAGGTAGACCATGAGCGCTATGGGGATATGATCGACCCGAAAGATTATTGTACATCAACGCCGTTGCCGTGAGCAGCAACGAGTTCAGCAACACGGGGACGAGGGCAAAACTGTAGCCCAGTTCCAGTATTTTCGGCCCTCCCAGAACCGCAATGAGAGCGATGGCCCCGCTGGGAGGATGAACGCATCTCAAGAGAGACATAAAGCCTAGGGACAGAGCGACCGCTAGGGGGGCGGCTAACAGCGGCGTGCTGATAAGATGAGCTGTGGTGACACCGACCAAGGCGGCGACCAAATGGCCGCCGACAACCGGCCAAGGTTGGGCCAATGGGCTTGCCGGAACCGCAAATATCAAGATTGCGGAGGCCCCCATCGGCGCGATCAGCAATAGGCTACCGGTAACGTCGCCCATGGCCATGGTGCTGATCCATGCCGTGCCGCTGAGTCCCAAGAACACCCCAAAGCAGGCGCGAAATAGTTCTTTGTAACCCATGGCCGAAGGCCCCGGAATGAAGCGTTCTAACCACCCGATCATGCGTCTGGCGTTCATTAGGTTTCGTGGCCCTTTTGAAGTGTTGTGCAGGTTCGGTCTTATCGGCAACCCGCAGATGGACGGTTTGGCCTGCCATAAGGTCAATAGGACACGCGTGTCACCCAACAATATGGGACCAGTCTATGGGGTGCGGGAAGGGTGCCCGTCATATTGCGGCCAAATCTTGCGCAATATCAGCGATTGATCCCCCTGCGTCCCCTTATGGTTGCCTAGCCTCTTGATCCTTTGATCTCTCTCGGAGAGATAGTTTGCCTGTTCCAAACCTGCGACCAGAGCCAGAGCTCGCCTTCAAGGTTCGAGGCCTGAGCAAGGTCTATCGGACCGGTGCGGGAGAGGTTCATGCCCTAAGAGACGTCGATCTTGATATTGTCGCCGGTGAGATGCTGATCCTACTGGGCCCTTCAGGCTCAGGAAAGTCGACGCTGCTTAACCTTCTCGGTGGGCTGGATTCGGCCAGTTCAGGGTCAGCCTGTTTTAGAGGCTTCGAGCTTGTCGGCGCGTCGGCGAGTGCCTTGACGCGGTTTCGCCGCCAGTCCGTGGGCTTTGTCTTTCAATTCTATAACCTCGTACCCAGCCTCACGGCACGGGAAAATGTCGCGTTGATCACGGAGATTTCGGACGCTCCCATGTCTCCTGAAGAGGCATTGGATCGGGTCGGTCTGGCTGACCGAATGGACCACTTTCCGTCTCAACTGTCGGGAGGGCAACAGCAGCGCGTCGCGGTCGCCAGGGCGATTGCAAAGCGACCCCAGCTGCTATTTTGCGATGAACCGACCGGCTCGCTGGATAGCGAAAGTGGCATTCTCGTCCTTCAAGCCATTGCTGAGGTGTCGAAAGAGGTGAGGGCCACGACCATGATTGTGTCCCACAATGTCGGCATCGGGGCCATGGGGGATCGGATCGTAAGGTTTCGCGATGGCCGCGTTGTGGATGTTGCCGTCAACGCGCGAAAGGCCTTAGCGCACGAGATGGGGTGGTGATCGTCGGGGTGCTCGAGCGCAAGCTGGCGCGGGACCTTTGGCGCATAAAATGGCAGGTCTTGGCCATCGCCCTGTTGATGGCCTGCGGGGTATCGGTCGCCGTGATGGCCAACTCCGCCCACAAGGCCCTGATCAATGCGCAGATGCAGTTCTATAGCGACACACGTTTTGCCGATGTCTTTGTTCAAGCCAAGCGTGTTCCCCGCTCCCGACTTGTTGCCTTGAGCCAGATTGAAGGCGTGGCCATGCTGGATGCGCGCCTTCAGGAGACCGGCCTACTACATTTGCCGGGCCAGATAAGACCCGCGACAGCGCGGCTGATTTCATTGCCAGAGACCCCTGAGCGCTATCTCAACGGCATTGATCTGGTGCAAGGCCGAATGGCGCAGTCCGGAGCAACCAACGAGGTCGTTGCCCTCAAGACTTTTTTGGATGCAGCGGGGCTGCGGCTTGGTGATCGGCTATCGGCAACCCTCGGCGGTCGGGTGATGTCCTTGGTCATTGTTGGTGCCGCCCTATCGCCTGAGTTTGTCTATGTCCCGTCGCCGGACTCCTTTTTGCCCGACGATGCCCATCAAGGGGTTTTTTGGGCGGATCGATCAACGGTCGAGCGGGCAGCCGGCAGCAGCGGTATCGTCAATCTCTTCGCCTTTCGTGTATTGCCGGGGGTCAAGGTTCAACCCCTACTGAGCGCCATCGATGGTCAACTCGCTGCCTATGGCGCTCTGCCCGCCTATGAACGCAAAGATCAGGCCTCTCATGCGTTTTTAAGGGCTGAACTAAAGGAGCTGTCCACATCGGCCCTAATATTGCCGCCCATATTTTTAATCGTGGCCATGGCCTTGGTTCACCTGCTCATCACCCGGCTGGTTGAGGTGGAACGCGAGCAAATCGGTTTGCTGAAGGCTTTTGGCTATAGTGATCGTGCTGCAGGCTGGAACTATCTGCGCCTTGCTGCGGCCATTGGTCTGGTGGGCGTCGTCTTCGGCGGCCTTTTAGGCGGCTGGCTTGGGGCGGCGATTGTCGCTCTCTACCGGGACTATTTCCGATTTCCCCAATTGGCGGTTCAGTTTGATTGGACGTCCTTTGCCGTGACCGCAGGCTTCTCAATGGCATCCGCCGTAACAGGTGCCTTGGTTGCCGTGAGTAAGGCCGTGAGGCTTTCTCCCGCAGTTGCCATGCAGGTGCCGCGCCCGCAAACCTACAGGGCGGGTCTGCTGGATCGGTTTGTGCCTAACGCCCATATGGATCAGGCGACGCGGATGATCCTTCGAACCCTCGAACGATTTCCCGGACGCGCCTTAATGGCGCTCTCGGGCCTTTGCGCCAGTCTCTCTCTGTTGGTCGGGGTGCAGTTTCTATTCGATAGTCTCGAACGGGTGGTCGAAACCACCTTCTACCAAGTTCAACGCTGGAGCGATTCCACTCACTTTATAGAGCCCCGAGCCCTTGGCGCGGTTGTTAACCTTCGTCGTATGCCTGGCGTCATTGCTGCGGAACCCTTGAGGGTTGTCGTCGCCCGTTTTCGGTCGGCGGGTCACCAAGAAACGGTTCGCATCTTCGGTCTTGAGCCAGGTGCGCAACTACATCGGCCTTTGGACGCAAAGGGTCAGCCGATAGGCGTGTCCGGATCCAGGCTTGTGCTGAGCCAAGCCCTTGCACAGCGTTTGGATGTTAGGCCCGGAGACTTGATCTGGACGGAGATCTTGGAAGGGCGCGGCACGAAGGTGGTCTTGCCAATCGTGGGCTTGGCCACCGATTATAGTGGCTTGAGCGCCTATATGGCACGGCGCGATCTGAACCGCCTGATGGGGGAGGGGGATGTGGCCAGCGGCGCGGAGTTGCTCATCGCGGCCGATGCAAAGCTCGCCTTCTATCAATCCATTGCTCAGATTCCGCAGGTTATTGGTGCCTCGTCTCGTGATGACACGGTGATCCTTTGGCGAAACATTATGGAACGGTCATTCAGGACCTCCATCGGGTTCTATCTGGCCTTTGCTGGAGCGATCGCCTTTGGCGTGACCTACAATTTGGGCCGTATTTCCCTATCGGAGCGCGGGCGAGATTTGGCCACTCTGCGGGTGCTTGGATTTAGCCAGTCGGAATGCGCCTATATCTTGATGGGAGAAATGGCTTTGCTCAGTTTGGCGGCCGTCCCGTTGGGGCTTTGGGGCGGCTATGGTTTGGCTCAAGGCCTTGCGGCAGCCTATTCACGCGATGAGGTCCGCTTGCCTGCGGTGATTGAGTTGCCCAGCTATGGCGGGGCAGTATTGCTCTATTGGGCAGCGGTCTTGATGGCGACCGTCCCCGTCGCGGTGCGTCTTTGGAAACTTGATCTCGTCACCGTTTTGAAGACGCGAGAATAGGCGATGAACCGGCCATGGGGCGCAAGGATTGCGATTGGCGCGGGCCTCATCGGCCTTGTGCTCGTGGCGACAGGCCTGCTGTTCGTCCCCCGACCGGTTGATGTCGATAGTATTTTGGTCTCTCAGGGCCCGATTTCCGAGACGGTGTCCGATCAGGGGGTGGCCAAGGTGCGCGAGGCCTATCTGGTCTCTACCCCTGTGTCGGGAAGGCTTGAACGGCTCGATCTCCACGTCGGTGATCCGGTTTTGGCCGATAGGACTGTGGTGGCGCGGATTTATCCGGCATCTGCTGATCCGCTCGATCCTCGGGCGCGGGCGCAGGCTCAAGCCGTTCTTGCGGCCGCTCGTGCGGCTCAATCGGCGGCGATGGCGTCGCGCGATCAGATGGCCGCGGACGCTCAAAGGGCCGGATCCAACCTGAACCGAACGCAAGCCTTGGCCGATAGGGGGTTCGCGTCGGTTCAGACCCTTGAAACTGCTCTCGCTCAGGACCGTGCCGCCCGCGCCGCGCTCAGGGCCGCCGAGGCACAGATAAGGGTGCGACAGTCTGAGGTCGGAGCAGCGCAGGCCGCCCTGATCGGACCCGAGCGCGAAGGGGCGTTGTCAATCTCTGTGACCGCTCCGGTCGCCGGCCGCGTGACCCGCGTTCTTCAAGAAAGTGCGCGGTATGTGCCGGCAGGCACAGCCTTGATCGAGGTGAGTGACCAGGCGGGACTGGAGGCGGCTATCGAATTTCTATCTCAAGACGCTGTGCGCATCTCTGAGGGTATGGCCGCACAGATCTATGATTGGGGCGGTGCAGTTCCCATCACGGCCACCGTCAGGCGGGTTGAGCCGCAGGGCTTTACCAAGATTTCGGCCCTTGGAGTGGAAGAGCAGCGGGTCCTTGTCATGTTGCAGCTCGTCGGAGACCCAAAGGTTTGGGAGACACTGGGTCCGGGCTACCGGCTTTGGGGCCGGGTGGTTCTTCGCCGCAAAGACCAGGTTACGACCGTGCCAATCGGAGCCTTGGTTCGCATAGGGGGACGGTGGGCGGTCTTTACGATCCGTCAGGGCCGCGCCTACCTTAGCCTTGTCACAATCGGCATCCTCACCGACCAAAAGGCGGAGGTCAAAGAGGGGCTCAAACCGAATGACCGCGTCGTGCTCTATCCCTCAGATAGGGTCGCTGACGGGGTGAGGGTGCGTGAACAGCGGGTGGAACCGGTCAAATGAAGAACATCACCGTTTCTGACCAGCCTTGGGTGTAATGGCGCAGGTAGATATTATAGTCGGACCGATAGGAGCGGACCTGTTGCAAGATGTCTCGGAAATCAGAGGCTTGGTGATAGGCCGCTATCGCCAGCTTGGGTCGATCATTTTTGATATGACCCACAGATCCCGCAAGCGCTTTAGTCTCCCACCCTTCCAAATCCATCTTGATGAGACTGACCGGTTCATGAACCGCTGCGTCTAGGGTGGTGACCTCTATGGTTTGGGTAGAGGTTGAGGAGACCCCTGATGCGGATCCCGCGTCGACGTCGAACCGCAACGTTCCGCTGGCGTCAGACAGGCCCTCGGACCGATAGTCGATATTGGCGAGGTCCTTGAGGCGATGACGTGCGCGCTCGATATTGATCGGTGAGGGCTCGAACAGGATCACCTTCTTATAATGGGGGTCACGCCGACAAAACTCCTCGGTTGTGTCTCCGTCAAAGCCTCCGGCATCGACAAAGACCTCGCCATCAAGGTTCAAAAACGGCTCAAAATATTGTTCGGCCAAACGCACACTGTAGGCGGCCATATAGTCTGCATCTGCCGTTAGCCGGTAGCGCAGAACGTCGACCAAGGTCTGACGAGAACTGTCGTCAGCCATGGCGTCAAAAAGGTCAGCCCATTGGCTCTGGTGATCTTGCCAGTCTTGGCGTTGTTCTGCCACAAACCATGGCCAAGGGATCGTTCCTTTCGACGCATATATGACTTCATGGACATTCAGGACGGTCAGCCCATCGATCTGCCCAAGCCTTTGATTGACGGCAACAGGGCTGATTGAGGTCGAACAGTTTATGACGATGCAATTGGAGGGCAGCGCGTCAAACCCGATGATCGCAAACCCTTCCCATTGCTCTCCCGATTTTGCGTGATCCTGAACGATGGCTTCGATCTTGGTGGCGGCCGCAAGATCATGGACCTGCTGGTTCTTGCCGATGACGAAACAGGTCTGCTCACACTGGCCCGACAGCACCGACTGAGCGAGCGTCTGGTTTCTCGGCACGGGGCTTAAGCAATCTTCTATGGCCGAGATGAAGTCCCGACGAGACCCTATGGTCATGATCATCCTGTCCTAGGCCGATGTGATGGAATAGAGGTCGCGCCTGACCGTGCGGGCCATCAGCGCGTCCAAATTATGCTGGGTTTTCGCATGGGCAAACAGCAGTCCAATCCGTCCAAACGGTGCCGCAGCCACCCGGTCGCCTGCGCGGCTGAGCGCGTAATAGCGCTCGATCTGAAGCTCTTGGTGGAAATGGATCGCATTGAAGATCTGTTCGACCGGTTGGGAGATGGTGTGGCGAAGGATCGGCTGATTGGAAGGTGAGCGCAGACTGAAGTCAAAGGGCTCGCCTAAGAAGGGTCTCGCATAGTTTTCCGCATAGGCCGCCCCGGTCGAAAACTGAATGAGCAGGCTATAGAGGTCGCCCGGACAACGCCGCGTGACCTCGATAAACCAATATTGATCGCCTTGAACGATGAATTGAGTGTGCACGAGCCCATCGACCAACTTAAGCGCCTGGGCCATGGATGTGACGTCACGTCGAATAGCGTCCAAGATGTGCTGCGCTAAGTCATAACGCACGCAGCTGGTATCGACTGTGAACGGGTTTGCCGAGCCGTGTTCCTCGACAATGTGATCCATCTTGATCTGGCCATCGGCGATGAAGGCGGTGTGGCTGTAGAGCTGTCCCGATACGAACTCTTCAATCAGATATTGGCCTGATTTTGAAAACTGTTGCGCTCGCTCGGTGGCTTGGTTCAGCAGGTCCCTTGTCACCTCCCTTAGGACCGTGATGCCACGGCCACTATAGGCATCCACCGGCTTTACGATCAGGGGGCGATCGGCCGGTAGATCATCGGCTGTCCAAACCCCGGGAATGGGAATGGCTTGGCCGAGAGCGAACTGGCGAAAGGCCTGCTTGTTATTGATGGTGTCCGTTACTGAAACGCTATCGATACCTGGAAAATCTCGTGCTGCAGCAATCTCAGCGCAGGTCAGGTACGACCGGTCATTGCAGCCGGGGATGATGAATTTGACCTCGAGCTGATCGACCAGGGCGAGCGCTGCGGTCTCGTCAGAATAGTCGAGTTGGACATAGTTGTGCGCTGACCTAGCGAGATAGTCATCTGGATTGCCTCCAATGACAAAGACCTCATGACCAGACTCGACCAGATAGTTATGGATCGGAGCGGCTGAAAGATTGGTGTCAAAGAGCGCTACCCTAGACATTGAGCCACACCATGGTCTGAGATTTGGCCGATTGCTGAATGGCTTCGATCACCCGCAGGTTTTGCAGTCCATCAAAAGCCGATACGACGGGATCGGCGGTGCCCTCGATCACATCCAGAAAATTATCCAGTTGGGCGGTCAGGGGATCGGTACGCTGGACCGTCAGGGTTTCTTCAATAAGCGGCCTAGTCCAAGACGGTTCCTCACCTTCGGGCACGCGCTTTAGGCGCATGGTCGGGATCGCCAAAGACCCCCTCGTGCCGGCCAGATGGTAGCAGTCCTCATCGCCATAGGTCGGATAGATGGGATTCTCTCTCGAGGTCTGCTCCCAGCTTCGCGCCGATGCTGCAACATCCGACAATAGGAAATTGCCCAGCGCCCCAGACTCGAACGCAATATTGATCGCGACAGTGTCCTCTACATCGAACTTTCGAGCCTGCCGTGAGGACAGGGTGTGAACCCCCGATATCTCTCCGCAGAGCGATCTCATAATGCCGATCTCATGGATCAGGTTGATCAAGATCGGACCCCCGCCCTCCACAGTTCTCCACGGGCCGGCGGCAAAATAGTCTGACGGTTTGTAAAAGACGGCGCTGCCCTGTAGGCCGATAAGCCTGCCCAAAACACCCTGTTGGATGGCTTGGCGCGCGGTTTGGAGCAAGGGGCTGTGGGCCCGATGGTGCCCGACAAGGGCTTTTGCCTGTCGTGCGGCGATCAAATCAACCAGCTTTTGGGCGTCTCCAACATCGGTTGTAACGGGCTTCTCGATGAGGACGGCAATATCGTCAAGAATGCACCGGCGCGCTTGCTCATAGTGAAATATGTTGGGCGAAGAGACGATGGCACCCGACGGACGGGTCTTGGCGAGGCAGGTTTCAAGGTCCGCAAAGGCCAGAGCCCTATGTCGTTCATCGGTGAGGTGGTGTTGGTCTTGTTCGGGGCAGACGATGCCCACCAGGGAGCATCGAGGGTTGCGGTCTATCAACTCAATCTGTTTTTGGCCCATTAATCCAGGGCCAATTACGACAAGTCTTATCATAGGTACCCCCGATTACTAATCCCCAGAAATAGTAAAATTAACTCGCTTAGCCCGGCTAACAACAAAATCGTATTAATTTAACGCGCGCCTGAAACTATACACCTCACTAAAATAGTAATAATAAATATTACTTTCTTTTTTCGAGTTCTATATCCCGCCTCGATCTAAAGGTGCTGTCGAGCCGTCTTTATTTAGAATGCACGAAAATGGTTTACGCCTTATTAACTATAATGGCTGTACCGAGATGAGCGGCGCGTCAATCGAGAGCGGATATGGGCAGTGATATTCGGGCATTGGGTGCCGATGAGACGGTCCAAGATTGGGCAACCGTTCCCGTTCCCATCGCACGACCATCAATGCCCAACACCGCCGCCATTTTACCCTATCTGGAGCGGATAGACGGTTCCGGCTGGTACACAAATTTTGGCCCGCTAATTTTGGAACTGGAGCAGCGGCTCGCGGAGCGGTTCGATGGGAAGGCCTATATTGCGACAGCCTCCAATGGCACCCAAGCCCTAACCATTGCATTGCAAGCCCTCGGCGCGACGCCCGGCGGTGTCTGCATCATGCCTGCCTGGACCTTCGTAGCGTCAGCCCATGCCGTGCGGCAAGCCGGACTATCGCCGTGGTTTGTTGATGTTGATCCGGTCAGTTGGACCCTTGATCCTGACTATGTGCGTCACGTGATGGTGGAGGCTCCGGGTAAGGTTGAGGCGGTGATGGTGGTTGCCGCCTTTGGCCAGCCGGTCGATGTTTCGGCTTGGGTGCGGTTTCGCGAAGAGACAGGTGTGCCGGTCATTTTGGATGCAGCTGCCTCCTTTGACACTGTTCATGATCCACGCTTGCCAACCATGGTCAGTCTTCATGCCACCAAGGTTTTGGGCAGTGGCGAGGGAGCCTTCATTGTCTCTGAAGATTATGAGTTCATCGCGCGGTTTAGGGCCTCGACCAATTTTGGTTTCCACGGCGACCGAATTGCGCGTCACCTCGCCACAAACGCGAAGCTTAGTGAGTATAATGGCGCGGTCAGCCTTGCGGCCTTGGATGTCTGGCCTCAGATCCGGTCGCGATATGTCCGCTGTGCTCTGGCGCTCAAACAGGCCTTGAGCGACGTGCCTGATATTGGCTTTCAACCGGGCTGGGGCGAGCAATGGGTGTCTAGCACCTGCGTCGTATCCCTACCGTCTGAGCGCGTGAGGGCTGTGATTGATGGACTCGCCTCTGACAATATTGCCTCCCGCAGTTGGTGGGCGCTCGGTTGCCATCGGGAGCCAGCCTTTATTGACTGCCCGTCACATAGACTCGTCATTACCGATCAACTGGCAGCCACGACACTTGGCCTGCCCTATTTTGCGGACATGGATGGGCGACAGATCGATCGACTAGCACACGCCCTTCAAAAGGCCATGACCTGAACCTGAACTGGCCTGAAGCCTTCCGAAAGTGCACAGAATGACAATCACTGACTTTTTGCTCTCTGAAACCCAGCCCAACTACACGGCCCAGGTCACGTCGATCGCCAACCGTTGGGAACTGAAGCTGCCGAAGGTCTTTGCGGTCGGTCTGGACAATGACAATTTTGTGCCCCGCCTTGTGGACCAGATTGAGACTGGCGGCTTTGCCGACGATGAGGTTTTGCAACTGATTTCAGACCTCTGGTCGCTAACTTGGTGGCGCGGTCCAAAGATCGATGATGAATGTTCGCGCCGTATTATTGGCCGCGCTGTGTCGATATTTCGAAATGTCTTTGACCGCCCCAACCTGCCTCAGCCAACGGTGGCACGCAGCAAGGCTCGCAAAGAACACTCGGTCTTTGTCGGTACCTTGCAAGACCCCCTTCATTCCCCGTCGCGCGGGGCTGTCGACTATGTGGCCGTATTGGCGATGGATCCTGCCGTTGAGCGCATAGACATCTACTATTCGGGCTCAATCACGCCTCGACTACAGGCCTATATTGATGAGCGGATAGGAGCCTCAATCCGCCGCCGGGGCATCCGCTTCTTCTGTGTGGATGTTGTGGAAGACCTGCTGTCCGATGTGGTCGGGCGCGGTGCCTGTACCTTCCATTTCTGGTGCGAGCCGGCCCTATCGCCGTGGATCGGCCTGATGAGTCTGTTTGGCCCTACAGTGATGTTTGTCTGTGGTGACGAAGCCCCGGTGCAATATGCAGACGTCTATTGGTATTTTCACCAGCCCGACTATGTGGCGGATCGCTGGGCGCGCCGCGGGGCACCGCAGTCCTTTATCAACAACTATGTCTTTAGTGAGAGTGGCCCAACCTTGATTGAAGGGCGACCGAAGCTTCGCACACGTCAACCTTTGGGTTGGAACGAGAATAACTTCATTATGGCCTCGGTGGGCAACCGCTTAGGCATCGATTTGGATGAGGCCTTTGTTACCGGTATGGAGGCCGTTCTGAGCGACCATCCAGAATGTGTCTGGCTTGTGGTTGGCGCTCTGCCTGAGCACCTAATCTACGCCTTCGAGCAAGGTTTCGGGTACCAGTTTCGCCATATCCCCTTTGACGCGGCTTTGAGTGAACTGATGACCATCGTGGACGTCTTTGCCAATCCGTTCAGACCTGGTGGTGGCAACAGTGCCAATAATGCCCTGAGCGCGGGGACTGTACTGCTGACCCTCGACGAAGGGGACGTCGCCTCCTTGGTGCCTCCAGAACATCGCGCTGTAGACCAGTTCGACTATTTCGAACGTCTTATCAGGCTGGTCGAGGATCCTAGCCAAATGGCGGCCTGGCGTGAGTTACAGCAGAGCCAGCATGCGGGCTTGGTTGATCAGACCGCGTTCCTTGAGTCTTTGCGCAGCATGACAGGCCTCGCCTATGAGCGGTTCTTGGCCCGGCGGTCAACGCCTCTCACGAGCGTTATTGATGGGTCATAGCCATAGGGTTCAGCACAGAAGGCTAGACCACATCGGCATCCACGCTGGGGCCCTTTACGATTGAAGCGATAAGCGCATTTAACCCCTCGGTAGGGTCTGTGACTTCCCATTCCCGATAGGCTCGCACGCTGCTATTGAACAGTTCAGGCATAACCAGAAGATGAGAACCTGCACTCGGGTTCAGTGGAACGAAGTTGCCCGTGCCCGTAGGGTCATAACTATCGGTCAAGATGACATCCATGTTGAATTTCGTGTTTGAAAGCAGGCCTAGTGCGACGAGCCCGTTCGATCCTGAAATCATGTGACCGGCAATTTCGCAGATCGCTACCGCTAGATTGGTCGTGAGATGGATTTGAGTGCCGCGAATATCGAGACCTTCCGGCTGGAAAAGTCCGCCGTGCATGTTGTAAAAAACTTTTTTGCCGGCCTCTTCATAGGCTCGCGATAGCAGGTTCCAAAATTTGGCCGATGCGGGCTTGTTCGTATTATTGCCCGTAAAAAATATGACGGAATTGCCCGGTTCGATCCGATTGACCTTGGCATACCTCATGGCTTCGACGCTAACATCGAGCTCGATATTTCCCCGGACAATCGGTGCTTCCCACGGTAAGTTCATGGCGTATCTTATGAGGTCTATGAACGATAGTCCGCCCCGCCCTGGTTGGCTTCTGAATAGCTCATGCAAGGCAAAGCCACGGCCATCACCATTTTGATTGATCCAGAGATTTTGCGGAACACCGACCCTAAAGTCTAAAGGATTGATGATGCGATAGGTGCTTAGGGCGCGCATGGCTGCCAGTGGCACGAATTTTACGGTATCGATATGGTCCGTAAACAGCTTCAGCACATCACGTTTGCCGCTGTCGACCACCATACAGATCTTCCCACCATGGTGAGCGCGAAAGGCGGGCAGCAAGGCGCAGACCGTCGCCAGTTCGCCAATCGAACTTGGAACCATCAAGATCCAGTGATCTTCGCATCCGCTTACAATCTGGTCCCGCAAAACGGTAAGTTGCGTAACTAGCTGTTCCAGCTCATCCATAAATTACCCCGATATCGGCCTTCGTATGGGCCGGCGCTGTGATTCAACCAGCTCCTACCCTCAGTAGTGTTTCACTCAAACGTTAACCTTGTTCGCGCTATATGTAAGGGGTAACTTAACAAGCGCCATCGATCCGTTGCGATTCACGAACGGTGTCCGGTGATCTAGCGGCAGAAGGGCCTGCACACCGCCATGGGTAAGACGATGTATAATTGCTACGATTCAGGATGCTAGACAGGTGATCCAACCTGCCTCCTCGAGCGACGATGCTATGCGCATGTTGGCGCAGGATCTGCGTGCGCGCGCGGCTGGCGAAAAGATCATTTTCATCTCGGGCAATTTCAACATTCTTCATCCCGGCCATTTGCGTCTCTTTCGGTTCGCCGCAGAGCTGGGTGGCAGACTGGTTGTCGGGGTTAATGCCGATGGCAATGAAGGCGTCACTGTCGAGCAGGCGCTGCGGCTGGAGGATGTGCGGGCCATTGCTGTTGTCCATGAAGCCATCGCCCTTGCCGAAGAGCCGGAAGCCTTTATTGCCCGCTTACGGCCGGACTATGTGGTCAAGGGCAAGGAATACCAAGGCCTTCAAAATGTCGAGCAGGCCATTGTCGATGGCTATGGCGGTACGCTCCTGTTTAGTTCAGGTGAGGTACGGTTCTATTCATCTGAATTGTTATCCTCAGATCGCGGCAATAGGGCCAAATCGACCATCGTCAAACCGACCGATTTCCCGCGTCGTAATGGGTTTGGAATCGATGGCCTGGCCGCGACCGTTGAGGCCTTTAGCCGACTTAAGGTCGTTGTGATCGGCGATTTGATCGTTGACGAATATATCAACTGTGATCCGCTGGGCATGTCGCGAGAAGATCCGACCTTGGTGGTGACCCCGGTTGAAAGCAAACGCTATGTCGGCGGGGCTGGTATTGTAGCGGCCCACGCGCGGGGACTTGGCGCGGCGGTGACCTTCATTAGCGTCGCGGGCGATGATGACGCGGCTCAATTTGCCCGAGGCGAACTGGCCGACCAAAGGGTCGATGTTCAGATCTTCACCGATCCGACGAGACCCACGACCCTAAAGCAGCGGTTCCGTGCGTCCGGCAAAACCCTTCTACGGGTCAACCATCTGCGTCAGCTTTCTGTTAGTCCGGAACTCCAAGGTCAGTTGATTCAGGCGGCAGAGGCGGCACTCAAGGATGCAGATGTCCTTCTGTTTTCGGACTTCAACTATGGATGCCTAGCCCAGCCGGTTGTTGATCAAATCTCGGCCTATGGCCAAGCCCGCGGCGTCTTGATGGCGGCGGACAGTCAAGCCTCTTCGCAAATGTCAGACATATCGCGGTTTAAGGGCATGTGTTTGATCACCCCGACCGAACATGAGGTACGGCTTGCACTGCGTGAAGAAGAGGCCGGTCTGATCATCATCGCCGAGCGCCTGCAAAGGGCTGCCGCCGCCGAAAATCTGGTCATTACGCTGGCGGGGGAGGGGCTGCTTATCTATGCGCCCAAGGGAGAAACCTACCATACAGACCGTTTGCCAGCCTTCAACACTGCGCCCAAGGATGTTGCCGGTGCCGGTGATAGCTTCTTTACCTGCGCGGCTATGGCGCTGCGAGCGGGTGCTGATATCTGGCAGTCGACCTATCTAGGGTCCATCGCTGCGGCTTGGCAGGTCTCTCACATTGGAAATACCCAGCTCACGGCCGCAGAACTGTTGCGCGAGGTCTCGTCGCCGATCTTGAAGATTCAAGAGTTGTCGTCGTGAGAGCTGTTCTCTTGGCAGCGGGGCTGGGCACGCGGTTGCGACCCTTGACTGACAGAACCCCCAAATGTCTGGTCCCGATCCACGGCGTGCCGCTTCTGGCCTATTGGCTAGACGCGCTCTTTGCGGGTGGGCAGATCGAGCGCGTGCTGATCAATACCCATCATTTGGCGGAGCAGGTTGAAGCCTTTGTCGCCAACTCACCGTGGCGCGATCAAATCGACCTCGTCCATGAAGCCGAACTTCACGGGACAGGCGGTACGCTGTTGGCCAATCGCGATTGGTTCGGGAAAGAGGATTTTGTGGTCATCCACGCTGACAATCTTACCGACGCATCCGTAGGGTCCTTGATCGCAGCCCATCAGGCCGCGGCGGCGGATATCCGGATGACGCTCTTGGCCTTTCGAACCGCGACACCTCAGCAGTGCGGCATTGTTGAAGTCGATAACGGATCTCGGGTAACGGGCTTCTACGAGAAGGTGGAGCATCCACCTGGAAATTTGGCCAACGGGGCGGTTTATGTTTTTTCCCCCATGGTGCTTGAGCATATGGCGGCTAAGGGTCAAAGCCAGTTGGATCTATCGACCGAAGTCATCCCAGACCTACTGCCCCATGTCCTAGCCGTCGAGCATACGGGCTTTTTTCTGGATATCGGTAGTCCAGCCGCCCTTGCACAGGCCCAGTTGACGTTCCCACCGCCCACTAATCTTGACCTGAGATTCCTTTAGATGAAACGGTTTGTGACGGGGAGCCGTGTTAATAGGCGGGAGGCCTTGGCGCCGATACTCTTGGCTTTAGGCCATGAGATCGTCACCGGTCATCAACCCGCCGGCCTGAATGATCAACACCGCTGGCCTAATCTTCGTTGGATGCAGAAGGCGATACCCCAATGACGGCCCCTCTTTCTCCAGCTCAAACCTTCGCGCTCTATGGCCAAAAGATGCAGGCGGTTCTTGCCGCTGCGGATTTTGCGCCGGTCGAGACCCTTGCCACCGCCTTGTTGGACTGTTGGAAGACCGGTCGTAATATCTATCTCTGTGGCAATGGTGGCAGTGCCGGTAATGCCATCCACCTAGCCAATGACCTTGTCTATGGCGCGGTTGGCGGACGATCAGCCGGTGTCCGCGCCCATGCCCTTCCGGCCAATGCAGCGGTCTTGACCTGTCTGGCAAATGATACCGACTATTCGGAGATTTTTTCGCTTCAACTCAAGACCTTCGGCCAACCGCAAGATCTGTTGCTCGTTCTGTCGGGCAGTGGCAATTCGCCCAACATCCTCAAGGCCATCGAGGCGGCCAAGGGCCTTGGCATGCAAACCTTTGGCATTCTCGGCTATAGCGGGGGGAAGGCCAAGGCGATGTTGGATACGCCAATCCATTTTGCCGTCGACGACATGCAGATCAGTGAGGATCTTCAACTGATTGTGGGGCACATGGTTATGCAGTGGCTCATGCAACAGACGGCAGAAGCGGACGGTGCCATGGCACCAACCGAAATTGAGCGGGCCGCTTGCCCTGGGGCCCCTATCTCATGAGCCCAGATCTTTGCCGCCGCCTGCTGCGCGAGATGATGCGGATTAGGGCCGTCGAAGAGACCATTGCCGAGCGCTACAGCGAGCAAAAGATGCGCTGTCCAACCCACCTGTCGATTGGGCAAGAGGCCCCCGCTGCGGCTGCCGGTGCTGTTCTGATGGCCACCGATATGGCGGTCAGCGGTCATCGGGCCCACGCGCACTATCTGGCCAAGGGCGGTAATCTTCCGGCCATGATCGCCGAGATCTACGGAAAGGTCACCGGCTGTTCGCGCGGCAAGGGGGGCTCGATGCACCTTGTCGATGAAAC
>JBEGOG010000001.1:0-22644 GCA_041182125.1 Pseudomonadota bacterium | reverse complement strand
TCCCTAGGGTTACCCCCGGCGGGCGTTACCCGCCGCCTTTTCACCGTGGAGCCCGGACTTTCCTCGACCCCTGTTTCCAAGGACCGCGATCGCCCGGCCGTCGGTTCCGCCGCACAGATGAGGCCAGCAGGCTACGGGGTCAAGCCCCTCTACGCCTAAGACCCTGCGCGCAGCAGGTGCACGAGGCGTGCGCGGGTCTCGCCGTCGGCGATACCGTCAATCCGCTCGGGCCGCCAATGGCGCTGAAAGGCCTTGAGGATGACCGCCGTCTTGTCGTCAAACTGACCACTGGGGGCACTATCATAGCCCAGACGCGTCAGGCCAGCCTGCAGGGCAAAGACCCCAGCCCCCTCATCGCCGATGCTCAAGGGCGCGCCCGGCGAGGCCGGTGGCTCGACCCAAAGACCATGTCCCGCCGCCGCAAGCCGCGCCCAAGGAAAGAGCTCGCCCGGATCATCTTTGCGGTCCGGCGCGACATCGGAATGGCCGATGATGCGCCCGTCCGCGATCTCCCAGCGCCCTCTGATCTCATCGAGTAGCGCAATTAGGGTCTCGATCTGAGCCTCGGGAAAGGCGCGGTAGCCGAACTCGTGCCCCGGATTGACCAGCTCAATACCGATGGAGACGGCGTTGATGTCGCGCTCACCCTTCCAGAAGGAGACACCCGCATGCCAGGCCCGCCGCTCTTCGGCGACCAGCGTAAAGACGCGGCCATCCTCTTCGATCAGATAGTGGGCTGACACCTTGGCCTGATGGTCGCAAAGACGCTCCAAAGCCGCCTGCCCGGTCTGCATGCCCGTATAGTGGAGCACGATCATATCCGGCGGACCCTTACGAGAGTCGAAATTGGGCGAAGGACAGGCGATGGTCTCTAGGCTCACAGGCGGCTCCTTAGAAGGTCGGCCAGCGACATCATGCGGTTCGGGCGCAGGGCGATGATCAAGACCCCAAACAGGGCAATGGCCGAGCCTATCGCCATACGCAGATCAAAATGGTCTTGGGTCAGCAGAACGCCAAGACCGATGGTGAAGAGCGGGGTCATCAGGGTCAGCGGCGCAATCAGATTGGCCTCATATTTCTGGATCAGACCGAAATAGGCCGTGTGTCCCCAGACGCTGACAGCGAGGGCCGAGAAGACCAGTGCGCCAAGGAAGGGCCAACCGGCGTCGATCATCAGCTTGACCTGATCATGCTCGAACAGGGCCGAAACGAGAAGGAGCGGCAGGATCGAAGAGGCCCCGACCCAAGCTTGAAACTGCAAAGGCTTGATGCCGTCCATCTGCTTCATCAGAACCGCGCCCAACGACCCTAAGAAGGCCGCTGCGGCGATCAACAACAGTCCCTTGGAGATCGGCACCCCCGTCGGGTCCCAAATCACCGTCATGGCCCCGATAAAGGTCAGGACGATGCCAATCCCCCTCCGCCAGCGGATGGTCTCGCCGAGGATCATGACCGAAAGAATGGTGGTCATGGGCACACCCAACTGACTGACAATGGCAACGCCAGAAGGGCTAGCCGTCTGCAATCCTAGAAACAGAAAGACAAAATTACCGCCGCCCATCAACAGCGCGACCAGCAACAGGCGCAACCGCGGCTTGGGCATGGGCAAGAGCCAGGGAAGCACGATCAAGGCGACGAGGGCAAAGCGCACCAAGGCGTAGCTCATTGGCGGCACACCCATCTGGGTGATGACCACCTTGCTCAGCACGGTGTTCAGCGCCCAGAGGACGCAGATCAACACCAGAAAACCGAAATCCCGAAGAGTCATAGGTCCGAAAAAGCCTCAAGCCTTGGGCGAGCCACGGGGCCACCTTTGGTGCGCTGTCTACACCAATTTCAGCGGTGGGTTAGACCAAATGCCGACCAAAGCCTTAGGTGGCTTGCAGTTGTTGCTTAACCCGTTCGGCCAAGGCCTTGATATCCAGCGGCTTGGGTAAAAATGTCACGCCCGTCTCGCCCTCGAGCAGGTCCGAGAACTCCGCCTCTGCATAGCCGGAGATGAACATGACCGGCGCGGACCCAAGATAGATTCGGGCCTTCTTCAAGAGGGTCGGGCCATCAATGCCTGGCATGATCACGTCGCTGATCAAGAGGTCGATGGTTCCTGCGTGCTCTTCGGCCAAGAGCAGGGCTTCCTCGCCATCGCACGCCTCAATGACCTCATAGCCGCGGGCGCGGAGCAGGCGGGCAGCGACGCTGCGCACGGCATCTTCGTCTTCGACGAACAGGATACGGCCAGCACCCGAAAGGTCGCGGGCCACCGGCTTAGGCTTGGCAGCCGCTGGAGCATGGGCAGGCGCACCGGCCGCAGGCACATAGACCGGCAAGAAGATGCGGAAGGTCGCACCTCGGCCGAGCCCGCTATCGACGTGAATCCAGCCGTCGGCCTGCTTGACGATACCGTAGACCGTTGCCAGCCCAAGGCCTGTGCCTTCGCCGACCGGCTTGGTGGTAAAGAAGGGATCAAAGATTTTTGACAGAACCAGAGGCGGAATGCCTGGTCCATTGTCAGAGACCTCGATCATCGCGACCTCTGCCGTGGACGGCCGGTCCGGAGCATAGCCCAAACCCCGGGCTTCACTGGCGCTGAGGCGCGCGGTGCGGATACTGACGACGCCGCCGCCTTGGGCGCGGACGGCATCACGCGCATTGACGGCAAGATTCATGACCGCCGTTTCCAGTTGGCTCTTATCGGCGCGAACCAGCGGCAGATTGCGGCCATAATCGGTCTCGAGCTTGACGTCCTCGCGCAGCAGGCGGCGCAAGAGGACCGAGAACTCGCTGATCAATTCACCCAGATCGAGAATTTCGCGCTGAACCGTTTGCTTGCGCGAGAAGGCCAAGAGCTTGCGCACCAGATCGGCCGCCCGCACGCCGGTCTGGCGGATCTCGGTCAGGCCCTCATAGGACGGGTCGCCCACAGGATGGCGATGCAGAAGCTCGTCCAACCGCAGCTGAATGGCGGTGAGCAGATTATTGAAGTCGTGCGCGACGCCGCCAGCCAGCTGGCCAATGGCCTGCATCTTTTGAGACTGTGCGAGTTGGAGCTCGACCTGCTTTTGCTCGGACACATCCATCAGGTAGGCAATGATCCGGCCATCGGCCCTGGTCAGATAGAGATGAGCGATGCCGCTTGGATTGGCGGTCAGGCGAACCTCGACGGGACCGGCCTGACCAGCGGCGATCCGTTGCTGGGCCTCCGCGCGCGAGCTTGCCTCAATCAGGTCACCAAAGCAGGTGCCCTCCGTCAAGGCTCCGGTAATGGCGCTAAAGGCCGCGTTGGTCTCGAGGATCTGCGCGTTCAAGGGGTCGGCACCGTCGAGCAGGGCCGCGCCAAAGGGAGCCGCTGAGGCGAACGCATCGAGCGTCGCGGGTCCCTCATAACGTCCCACAGGCTGATCGAGCGATGGCGCGGGCAAGGCGGGAATATCAAGGCTGGCATCAATCAGTTGCCCCTGAGGCCCCGAAAGACGCCGAGGCTCGGCCATGCCCTGTCCCGTCATGCGGATGAGATAGGACCGCCGCCCCTTAGCCGAGGCCGCCAGGGTCGAGACCTGCACCGGATGGTCTTCACCCTCGGCGCGAACCTGAGCCGACCCCACCTCGCCGCGCCGCGCGGCGGTCAGGGCTGTGAAGAGGCTCGACGCATCCTTGCCCGCCTTGGGCAAGCGCGTGCCCTGGCCCAATAGCAAGCGCCAAGCGGGATTGGCCGCCAAGATACGGCCATCGTCAGCAGCCACCGCCGCAGGTTCGTTCAGGGCATGAACCAGCGTTTCGCGGACCTCCGCCTCGCTGATATCATCGCTCTGTCCAGCGGCTGTGGGATTGCTCGAAAAGGCAAAGAAACCGATGGAAACCACACCGGCTAGGCCAACCAGCAACAGGATGCCCCCGAGGCTTGAGGCCCCAGCCCTGATCGCCGGATAGGCGGCAAATCCGACAGCGCCGAGAAAGCAAAGCCCGGCCAAGATCGGGACAAGACCTGACGGTTTTGCGGGCTTAACGTGCCGATGGCGTACTGAGAGGCGCTGCGTCCTATCCATCGAAAGCGCTTATCCTTTTCACCGAAACGGTCCCGCTGGCGCGTGGCCCAAGGACCCCAAGACCCATTTTCTAGACTATCTGAGAAATAGATAGGCCCAGTCCGTAGTCATCCCATTAAGACAGAACGATAAAATGCGGCCTAACGGATCTAGCGCGGCGCGCTGCGCGCGCGGCTACGGGCCTGCTTCTTGCCCATGATGAAGCCAATGACCTTAGCTACCGCCTCATACTGTTCCTTGGGAATGGTCTCATCAATCTCGACCGTGGCGAACAGCGCGCGGGCCAGAGGCGGGTCTTCGATGACCGGCACACCAGCCTCCTCGGCAATTTCACGGATTTTCAAAGCCATCAGGTCCATCCCCTTGGCCACGCACATCGGAACGGCCGTTACGCCGGGGTCGTAGCGCAGGGCGACGGCGTAGTGGGTCGGGTTCATGACCACCACAGTCGCCTTGGCGACATCTGACATCATCCGGCGACGGGCGCGCTGCATACGGATTTGACGCAGGCGCGCCTTGATCTGAGGATCACCTTCGGACTGCTTATTTTCGTCCTTAACTTCCTGCTTGCTCATCCGCATGCGCTTCATGAACCGCTGACGCTGGATGAACCAATCGATGCCCGCCCCAAAGGCCAGCATGATCAGAACCGCATAGAGCAGCCCCTTGAGGATATCCCAAGTCAGCGGAATGATGGCTGCGGGGGCAAGCTCGGCAAGCTGGGTGATCTGCATCGCGTGCGGCTTTAGGATCCACCAGGCGATGATCGCCAAGATGACCACCTTGATCAGAGATTTCGTAAACTGGATTAAGGCATCCACCCCGAAGAGCCGCTTAAACCCTTCAAGGGGATTAAGTTTGTTCAATCCGCCTTCAAACAGCTTGGACGGCGTAAACATCAAGCCCGTCTGAAAGACATTCCCGGCAACACCAGAAATAACCGTAACCGCAAAGATGGTTCCAAGGACCGGAAGCATGGCCATACTGACCCTCTGCATCACATCCACGGTCCCGTGACCGCTAAGATCAATCTGATCGGGATGGGCCAGAAACGGCAGCATGGAGTTAGCGATGGACTGCATCATCCAACTGCCCAACCAGGCAACAGTCGCGGTTATGGCGGCAAGGGTCGCGACCTGGGGGATGTCCGCCGATTTGACGACATCACCCTTTTCCTTCGCCTGACCAAGTTTTCGGTCGGTTGGTTCTTCTGTTTGGGACTCAGGATCCTCTGCCATGTTGCCGTGCTCCTAGAGAAACACTTGCAAGAAGGCTTCATATCGCGAGATCCACACAAGCCCGATCAGGCTGATGCTTAGGGCGAGAACGGACAGGCCTATCAACACGCTCAAGGGCGTGGCGACGAAGAAGATCTGAAACTGTGGCATGACCCGGCCAATCAGGCCGGTGGCAATATTGAACACCAAGGAAAAAACGATGACGGGGGCCGAAAGCTGAACGCCCAAGGCGATGGACTGACTGACCGTATTGATCGCCAGCTTCACCGCATCGCCCATCGGCACATCGCGCGTCGGCTCGAACAGATTGTAGGAATGGACCATCGCGGTCAGGAACTGGTGATGCAGATTGGTCGCGAAGATCAGGGTTAGCCCTGTCACACTCAAGAATGAGGTCACAGAGGTGCCAGGCTGAGCCTGCATCGGATTGGCGGTCTGAGAGAAGGCCAAGGTGGTCTGGATCGAGATGATTTCCCCGGCAGTCGCCAAGGACGACATGAACAGACGCAGTATCGCGCCCAACATCAGACCGATGATGACTTCTTTCAGGATATGACCGGTAAGGCCACCCACCGTGGTCGATAGAGGGGGCAGGTGCGGCGCGGCGATCGGGGCCACACACAGGGCGGTTATCAGGGCAAAGGCTAGTCGGATACGAGGAGAGACAGCGCTCTCGCCCAGCCCAGGCATCAACATGATCATTGACGCTGTTCGCGCAAAGACTAGGCCGGCCACATAGACCTGTTGGGCGGTGGCGTAGCTTTCCAAGCGCTACATCCCAGCGATTCTGGCGGCGATCTTACGCATGAAGTCCCCCATCAACGCGCCCATGAACGGCAAGAACAGCAGCATGGCGACAAAGATCGCTAAGATCTTGGGGGCAAAGACCAAGGTCGCTTCTTGAATCTGAGTCAGGGCCTGAAATAGGCCGATAACAATACCAACCACCAGACCGACAATCATGATCGGTGCCGACATGCCTATGGCCAGCCAGATGGCATCACGTGCCACGTCGATCACTTCATTCCCGGTCATAGAGACGACCTTTCGACTCATAAAAACAGACTTATCTTACCCAAAGTCAGGCTTGGCCAAACAGGGTTAATAAAATCTTAACGCCGCAGCAAAGCCGTTACGCCAAAAGGCGTTAGATCGGCATTCGCATGATTTCTTGATAGGCAGAAATCACCTGATCGCGAACCGCCATGACGGTCTCGAGGCTGGCCTCCGCCGAGGAGATGGCCGTCACAACATCCAGCAATTCGGCCTTGCCTTGGACCTGCGCCTTCATCTGGGTTTCGGCGTGACGCGTGGACTGCATCACCTCATTCATGGCATTCTTGACCAGATCCCCAAACCCGCCGCCGCCTGCCAGGCCAGCCGCAGCATCGTCGCCCATGCCAGCCATGCCTTTTCCGGCTTGGGATTGAGCGGCCGCGTAGGCTTTGGCGGCAATTAGGGGGGCGACCATCTATCTGTCCTCGTCTATTTGCGCAGCAGATCGAGCGTGCGCGACTGCATGGCACGTGCCGTTTCGATCACATTGAGATTGGCTTCGTAGGCGCGCTGAGCTTCACGCATGTCCATGGCCTCAACCAAGGAATCAACATTCGGCATCTTCACGTAACCCTTGGCGTCAGCCGAAGGGTGGTTCGGGTCATATTCAGTCTTAAAATCGCTCTTATCAGGCTCAACCTTGGTCATCTGCACGCCTTGAACGCCGTTAGACAGGCGTTGCGGCTGAAAGATCGGAATCTGGCGCTGGTAAGGATCGCCACCGGCGGTCTTGGACGTGGAATCAGCATTGGCAAGGTTTTCGGCGATAATCCGCATCCGCGCCTGCTGAGCGCGCAAGGCAGAGGTCGCCACCGCCATTGCGGCCCCGGTCGAGGTCAAGGGGAATTTAGGATCGGCCATGATTTACCCTCTCTTACCCATCAACGTCCCGGCGCCCGGTTCGCCATTCGCAGAAGTCCGAGGGACTTTTGATAGAAGGTCACACCCGCTTCATAGTTCATCCGCGCGTCCGTCATCTTCATCATCTGCTCTTCCAACACGACCTTGTTGCCATCGAGTCGAGTTTCAGAATCAGGCGCATTCTGAGGCTTTCCCTGACCATTGCTTGGCGCAACCGTGCCCTGCAGATGGCTAGCATTGGTTCGCGCAGGACCGGCCGCAGCATTGGCACCGGTCAATTGCAATCGGCCCGCTGAAGCATTTTTCTCTGGAATCTGAAAGGGTTTGAGGTCCTTTCCGACATAGCCGGGCGAATTTACGTTGGCGACATTCTGCGAAATCAAGGTCTGCCGTTGGGACAGATATCCCAAGCGACTCTTTAACATCGAAAATAAGGGAATGCCGTTGAGGTCCATTTTCAAAAGATGAACGAACAGGGTTAATCAGGCGTTAATCAGCTTGGTTCAAATCCTATCTAACGGGCCACGCGTGGCCGATTCATTGTGTCGGATCAGGTCAAGTCCATGGTTGAGATCATCCGTATGTTTCTTGCCCTCGGGGTGACGTTGGCCCTGCTCGGCCTCGCCGCCGTCGGCATGCGCCGTTTTGGTCCCGATGCCTTGGCCCGGCTGCAATCGATTAAGTCCGCACCCAAGCGTTTGGCGGTTATCGAAAGTCTGATGCTTGACCCGCAACGTCGTCTGGTCCTGATCCGCGTCGATCAGGAAGAAAAGCTCCTGCTATTGGGCGACGGTAAGATCTTGGTGGAGCATCCCACAGGACCGGCTCCCCTGCCCTCTTCAACATCCGATCAGACGGAGCCTGCGGCCTGATGCGTCCCAATTCCAGCTTCAGCCTTCAGCGCATTGGCGTCATTGCGCTCTTGAGCACCCTCGCATCGATGGCCGTCCCGGCCTTCGCGGCCGCACAGGCCCTGAACATTAATCTCGGCAGCGGCGCAGGCCTAACCGAACGGGTGGTGCAGTTGATCGGTCTAATGACCGTCCTGTCGCTGGCCCCCTCTATCGTTATCATGACCACGGCCTTTGTTCGGATCGTGGTGGTCCTGTCGCTCCTGCGCACCGCCATGGGCCTACAGCAGAGCCCGCCCAATGCCGTGATTGTCAGCTTGGCGCTGTTCCTCACCGCCATTGTCATGGCCCCAACCTTTGAGGCGTCTTACGAGGCCGGCATCAAGCCATTGATGGATCAGCAGATGTCCCTGCCTGACGCCTTCGATGCCTCTGCCACGCCGGTTAAAACCTTCATGCTAAGCCAGGTGGACGATAAGGATCTGGGCCTATTCATTCGCCTGTCCAAGATCGACAAGCCTGAGACCCGCGCCGATACGCCTCTTCATGTTCTGACCCCAGCGTTCATGATCAGTGAGTTGAAGCGCGCCTTCGAGATCGGCTTTTTGCTGTTCATCCCGTTCCTCGTCATCGATCTGGTGGTGGCCAGTATCTTGATGAGTATGGGCATGATGATGTTGCCGCCAGCGATCGTGTCGCTGCCATTCAAGCTGATCTTCTTCGTGCTGGTTGATGGATGGGGATTGGTTTGCGGATCTCTGGTCGAGAGTTTCCATCAGGGCCGCATCCCACCTCCGGGATAGCGCAGCGCTTGGCGCTTAGGCGACGGGCCTTGCCGGTGCTGCACCCTTGGCCGAACGGGATGTGAGGGGCGGCGCACGGTCGCGGAACCGCTGTTTCATCTTGTCGACCCAACCGGCAAAGATTTCATTATCTGAAGCCTTTTGCGCGAAATCGGCAGTCGTGGTCTCGCCGTCCAAGCCGACCAAAGCGACCCGCAAGGCGTCGGCCTGTTTAGCGCCATTGACAAAAGGCTTGTAGCGCTGGTTCAGCCTGGCCAACGACGCATCATCGCCAGCCAAGCTATAGCCGATAGCGGCGCGCAAGAGCCTGGTTTCGTCCTCTTCGCTTAGGGGCGTTGCCACCGTTTTCCAGCGGTCGCCGAGGCTTCTTTCAAAAACGGGTCCGACCTGCGGCCAAGCCCGCTGGCGCCAAGCGACATCACCGCGCACCTCGCTCGCATCAGCACTCTTGTCATTCTCAAGAATTTCCAACGCGTGGTCCATGCGACCAACAGCGACAAGCGCCTTGGCCTCGATGATGCGGCGTTCTGCATTCAATGAGGTTGGCAAAACTGTCGTGCGAGAACTGTTGATCGCTGCAAGCGCCTGCTCAGGCTTACGGTTCATCAGATTGATCAAGGCCAAATCTGTGGCGACCACGGCCCTTGGGACGCCATCGAGACGTTCCTCAGCTTGATATTTCAGGAGCTCAGCGGCCTGATCAAGCAAATCAACATCAACCAATCGACGCGCAAGGCGGCGCACCATCAGATCGCCATCGGCCCCCAGTGGGGTCAATTCCTTGAAATCATAGAACAGGGCTAGCGCCTGAACGGGCTCAAGTCCATCCGCCTCACCGTCCAGAAATAGGGACTTGAACGCATTACTGAGTTGAACCTGAATCTGTTGAGCATCTGGCATATCGGCCTGTCGATTACCCGTAGATCTCAAAACATCCAGCGCCTCTCGGTAGCGACCAAGACTAATATAAAGCTCTCCAAGCGTTCGGATGGTTTTCAGTTCGTTCGCATCGCCTCGCCACCGATAACGCAGACCATCATAGATTCCGGCTGCGGTCGGAGGGGTTATCATGCCCTTATCCAGCTTAATCCGAGTGGCGTTGAGAAGCGCTGGAGCACTAACCTCTTCGGTGCGGGCGCGCGCCAAGGCATCGAACATCCGCATGGCGCGCGGCGCATCGCCCATAGCTTCGAAAATCTGGGCCTGCACGAGCAGAGTCTTCAAGGTTTCGACAATATCAACGTCACCAATTTGCGCGTCTCTTAGCTGGGCCTTTGCGCCTACAGGGTCTCCTGTGGCCAAGGTCGCTTCAGCATTTGCCCGGGCAAAGCGCGCGCGCCATGTTGGTGCGAACAGCCGCAAGGCCGGTCGACCCTGTTCGAACTGCTGGCGCGCCTCGGGCCATTGGCCCTGTTTGTAGGCGATATAGCCGCGCCATAGGGCGCTAGAAGGATCACCCTGAAGTACCGGGGAGGCGAGGTCGGTCGCCGCCTCCTTATAACGCCCTGCCATGACCTTAGCCGCACCGCGCAGGCCACGGAATTCAGAATTTCCCATCATGGTCTGGTTGGCCTTAGCCACCAGATTCAGCATCCCGATAGCTTCGTATGCCAGCCCCGAACCGATAAGAAACCGCGCCAAAGCCATACGTGCAGTGACGGCACCGTCCTTCGTCTTGATCGCCTCGTCCGTCGCGGCGTCCATAAGGGCGTGATATCTTCCTAGGAAGCCACCTGAACCGGTCTCAGACCAGCTATTGAAATCGACCAGAGCAGGCATGGCCGAAGGCTGGGGCGCGCCGGCCTGCGCCGAACTTTGCTTAACAACCGCTTGCCCCGAAAGGGCTAGGCCCTTAGGACGACCGATACGAACAATATCGCCCGTCGCATAGACTTCAAGGTCATCGACATAGGGCTCAATCGCCAAGCCCTGCGAGGATCTCAGAAAAGCCGCTTCGACATAGTCCCGCCGCGATGGGAGCCCCTTGGCCGGAGCCAAAGCGGTCACCACACCAATACGGTCACCCACCACCGGATCATTGACCCAAGCCACTTGAGTCGCGCCCGAAACCGCAGCGGTTAGGCTGGCAGGCGAACTGCGCTCATCCCGCGCTAACTTGATCAAGGCGGGAGCCACCACCGCTGATGGGCCAATATTGATAGCCCAAACAGGCCCCTCAGCACTGGCATTCACAGCTATCGCCTGGGGCACAACAGCCCTCAGAGCGGTAAAGTTTTCGCCCTGTATGGCTCGCAAATCGCGAACCTGAGGCATGGATTTGGCTAACCTTGATAGATCGAGTTGAGCCTTGCCATCGAAGACAATCCACAGGGCGTCACCGCGCCGAAAGACGGCAGCCCCCAAGGGGGCCTTCCACGGGAACCGCAGGACCAGTTGGCCCTTCTCAACCTTTCCAGTCACAGGAACCAGGCCATTATCTGGTCGAGGATCCGCCCTGACCATCGCGTCACTGGTAGGTCCGGTCTCTGATTCAAGGTCAAGCTGAGCGGCCTGTGTCGCCGCTGATTTCGCCTCAGGGTCTGCGCGCCGAAAGATATTGATGTAACTGCCGCCATCGGCCTGCCCGGAGATGAAGTCCGCATCATCCGTCAGCGCGATAGAGACCTCTAGTCCCGTCCCAACCGGCTTGGCCTCAGCGGTCTTGATATAGGGCGGCGGACTGACCCGAAGACGCGAAATATCGGGCTTAGCGTTGCGATTGAACCGTACAAGAATGGTCTGACCATTGCGGGTAATGGTTGCCCGTGTCGGGCTTGACCACCGAAACTCGACCCGAGAAAAGGCTTCACTTTTAGCGACGCGCACATCGAGTGGACCGCGCCCGTCTGAGGGGGCTGGAAGCTGGGCGGTGGAGCGAACCTGAGCGACGCCCGCAGGCGGTATGGCAACCGCCAGCATGCAGGCCAGCGCAACGCTGGCCTTTAATCTGTTCCGACGGTTCGTCCCGAGGCCCATAACCTATGCCTTAGCCCGCTTTACGCGGTGTAGCGGTCGCGGGGGCACCCGCAGCAGGCTTGGCACTCGCCGGTGGGGTTGAGGCCACTGCAGCTCGGGCATCGGACACGGCCCGGGCGGCCCTAAAGCGATTGGCCAAACGTTCGGTCAAGGCTTTGGCGTCCGGCGGCGACATTTGCGCCAAGATCGCAGACAGCGACTTTTCTTTCATCTTAGAGGCAATCGGAAGACGCACGCTGTCGTCCAATAGCGTGAAGCGACTCGCCGCATCCTTCGGCTTCATGGCCTCATAGACTCGGATAAGCCGGTCATTCTCCGCCTGTTGCTGCGCATCTGCCTGACCGAGTAAGGACTGAACCTGACCCTTCAAGCCGTTGAGAGACTTGATTTTGCCGTCAAGCTTGGCTTCAGCGGCGGCCAAAAGTTGCAGTTGAACATCGATATCCTTTTCCCGCTGATCCAGTTGACCGCGACGGGTTCCCAGACTCTGGAGCACACGTAGCTCAGCCGGGGACATTCCAGCCTCCTTCGCCAATTCTGCCGCAGTGGGCGCACAGATGGCAGCGGACTTGGCCGTCGGCTTGTTCGCGGCTGGTGCGGTTAAGGTACCCGATTTACTGGCTGCCAATATTGAACCTGAATAGGGACTATTGGTTTGGTTCGCAGCCATTTGCATGGTGTCAGAGGCTGCGGTTTGCCCCCCTGCACCCGCCGCCTTGGCGTCGGTCGCCATAGCGGGCTTGTCACCGGCCTTAGCCGAAGGGGCACCCTTGGCGGTCGCGCCACTGGCAGCATCCGGTTTTGCACCGACTGCGTTCTGCGCGAACGCCTTGGCACCCGACAACATCTGCGGCAGATCGCGCACGCCGGACAGGGCGTTGATCGCTAATACCCCGCCGATGGTCACAGCGATGATCGGCAGGATGCGCGGGACGGAATTCATCGACGGCCTCCAAATAGATTGCGTCTGGACTGGGTTGATTTGGGAGTGGGGTTCGGATCGGGGTTCAAGTCAGTGTCCGCACTATCTGGTCCGGAAAACAGGTCGTCATCCATTTCCATCAGCGGCATACGCCTTCGCGGTGAAGGCGCAACGGGTACGCGATCATCCGGTGACAGATCCAATGTGTCGGCCTGACTTCGCGCCCGAACCCTCAATGGCGGCGGGGGCAGCGGTTGGCGTTCTTCATTGAGCTTCTGCGCGGTGGCAATCATACCCTGAAGTTTTTCGGTCACCTCTCGCGCCCTCACCAACCGATCGGTTAGGAGGTCGCCTGCCTCGTCTGCGGCTAGGCGCAACTGATCCAGCCCGGCTTGCGCCCTCAGGGCTGCAACATCCAATTCCTGAACCGCTTTCGCAAAACTGACATGGCTCTGGCGCAACTCTTTGAGCCGACGCTCTAGGCGCCATCCGACAAGGAGGGCCGCAACGAGAAGAACCGCGAGCAGGACATTGAGGATGATGGGGATCAGGCTCATGGGTCCTTCCGAATGGCCCTTTTGGCCGACTCTGAAAGCGACGTTTCCACGCGCACAGCGATCGAATGATTGCGTCGTCCCATCCGCCCCTGGGTCAAGGGTATCGTTCCCGCGCGAAGCTCGACCAAGCTGTCCGGCGTCGCATTTAGCATCAAGGTATCACCGACCTTGAAATCCAACACGCGCTGCAGATTGATCTTTTGCTCGTCGAGCACGCAACGGACCTCCATCTGCGTTGTCCACAATTCGGTCGCAAGATGGCTTTCCCAGATATTATCACGCCCGAACTTTTCGCCCATAAACTGCTGCAACAGCATTTTACGAATAGGTTCTAAGGTCGCGTAAGGCAGCAGCAACTCCACGCGGCCGCCGCGGTCTTCCATATCGATCCGAAGCTTGACCAAAATCGCGGCATTTGCAGGACGGGCAATCGCGGCAAAGCGAGGATTGGTTTCCAAGCGATCCAGGTTAAACGTAATCGGCGTCAGGGGTTCAAAGGCCAGCTTGGCATCGGCAAGGACGACCTCAATCATCCGCTGCACCAACGCCCGCTCGATGGTGGTGTAGGGCCGCCCTTCAATGCGCATAGCGGCGGTACCGCGACGCCCGCCAAGCAGCACGTCAACGATCGAATAGATCAGGTTGGAATCGACGGTCAGCAGGCCGTAATTGTCTAACTCTTCCGCCCGAAAGACGGCGAGAATGGCCGGCAACGGGATCGAGTTGAGGTAGTCCCCGAACCGGATAGACGAGATGCTATCCAACGAGACTTCGACATTGTCAGACGTAAAATTGCGCAGGCTCGTGGTCATCAACCGCACAAGGCGGTCAAAGACGATTTCGAGCATGGGCAACCGCTCATAGCTGACCAGAGCCGAATTGATGATCGAGCGAATGCCGGTATTTTCGTCGTCTTCGTCGTCATTGAGATAGAAGCCGAGAAGACTGTCGATCTCCTCTTGGTTCAAAATCCGCTCTGCGCCGGGCAAAGGTTCCTGATCACCGCCCGAGCCATCGGCGGCGTTCGCTAGAGTGGCTCCAGCGTTCAAATCGGTCGAGGGGTCGTTTTCGTCAGCCATGATTCCCGTTCGGCTAGGATAACACCCTTAGCTGATCAACATCTCCTCGATCAGCACTGCATTCACTTTGGCGGGGGCAATAATCAGATTGACCCGACGCTGAATTTCCATCCGCAACTGATAATTGCCCTGACTGCCCTGCATATCCTCAGGCCGCAGTTCGCGCAGGAAGGCTTGGAACATATCCTGCATTCTCGGCATGTTCGGTTCCAAAACCTCCACAAGCTCTGCGTTAGGCAATTCCAATGTCAGTTTCAGCTTGATGTAGGTGGGCCGATTGTCCGGTGACTGCATGTTCACCGTGATGTCGGGCATGGTGTAGAAGGTCACCCCATCAGGGCCTTCCTTCACGATGCCAACAGGCTTGGCCCCCTCGCCTTCCTTGCCGTGACCGCCTTCTTTTTTCTTTTCTTCTTTTTTCTCAGGCTTCTTTTCGCCGTGGGCTTCGGGTGGTTTCTTCTTGCCAAAGATCAAAAAGGCCGCAGTTCCGCCGCCGCCGAGAACCAGCGCCACCGCCACGCCGATCGCGATAAACAGCACCGGAAGCTTTTTCTTCGCGGGTGCGCCCTCTTCGCCTTCTACGGCTTCTGCGGCTTCGCCCTCTGGGGCCTCTTTGCTCTTGGCTTTATCTTTGGCCATGGTCTCACCGCTGTCCGCGTTCAAATCTCGAGGCCAAAAGGCCCTAGCGAGAATCCCTGCACTACACTTCTTTATACATTGCTTACACGGGTTAAGGATCGGTTTTTAACCAAGCCTGATTTCGGCAGGTCTTGCCGGGTCAAACCCGCTTGCTAAGCGAAAATTAACCACACTCTACATTGAAATAGTTCAGTTTTCAAACTGGCCCGTCCTTTGCATGGGCCATGGGTAGACATTGGCTCAAGAGGAAAAGGAGCGCGCCGTGGATAATGCAATGTATGTCGGACTGTCGCGCCAGATGACCTTGCGCCGTCAAATGGATGTGGTCGCCAACAATATCGCCAACCAAGACACGGTCGGCTTCAAGGTTGAGCAGTTGATCCTCTCGGAGAACCCTGCCAGTCCCGCCAAGACGATGGGCGGCCCTGCTCCTGTCAAATTCGTTCTCGATTCTGGCATGGCCCGCGACTTCAGTCAGGGTGCCTTGCGGACCACCGGTAACCCACTGGATATTGCCATTGAAGGACAGGGGTTTTTCCAGATCGATACGGCTGACGGCCCGCGTTTCACCCGAGATGGCCGCTTTACCCTTGATGCCGGTAGCCGCCTGACGAACCAGCGCGGCGACCCATTGGTTGGGGATGGCGGGCCAATCTTGGTCGACACCCAAAAGGGTCAGATCAGCATCAGTAAGGACGGTATTATTAGCCAAGCGGGCCAGCGGATCGCAGCGATCCGGCCGGTTCAGTTTGCGTCAATGTCCAGTCTCGAAAAGATGGGCGACGGCCTTTACCGCAACACCTCCAACGTTCAGCCGACCCCCGCCACGACGGCGCAGATGCATCAGTCCATGCTGGAAGGCTCCAACGTCAACGCCATCAGAGAAATCACCGACATGATCGAGGTGAGCCGTGCCTATGAGCGCATGGCCCGCCTCGTCGAACAGACCGCCAAGCTTTCCGAAAACGCCATTGGGCGTCTTGGCAAGCTGAGCTGAACCCTATGACCCACGATCAGGAATTGTCTCAATGAGAGCTCTTCGCACCGCCGCTTCGGGCATGTCTGCCCAGCAGACCAATGTTGAAGTTATCTCCAACAACATCGCCAACATGAACACCATTGGCTTCAAACGCCAGCGGGCTGAGTTTCAAGATCTGCTCTATCAGAATGTCGAACGGATGGGTGCTCAGTCATCGGATACAGGCACCATCGTTCCCACAGGCATCCAGATTGGTTCGGGTGTGAAGGCCGGAGCCATCTATCGGATCACCGAGCAAGGCACGCCAACCTTGACCGGCAACAAGCTGGACATGGCCATTGATGGCCGCGGCTTCTATCAGGTCCTAATGCCGTCGGGTGAAACCGGCTACACGCGCGCTGGTAACTTTTCCAAGAACGACCAAGGCCAGTTGGTGACCAAGGACGGCTATCTGGTCCAGCCTGCCATCACCATTCCGCAAAATGCCACGGACATCTCCATTTCGGCCAGCGGTCAGGTCCAGATTGTCCAACCCGGCGCGACGGCTCCGGTCCTGCTCGGCCAACTCCAGCTGGCGACCTTCTTCAATGAAGCCGGTCTCGAAGCCATCGGCGGCAATATGTACCTCGAAAGCGGTGCCTCTGGCGCAGCGGTCATTGGTACACCCGGGGTCGAAGGGGTCGGCAAGATCATGCAGTCCTATACCGAAGCCTCGAACGTCGACGCCGTTACGGAAATCACCAGCCTGATCGTGGCCCAGCGGGCCTATGAGATGAACTCCAAGGTCATCACGACGAGCGACCAAATGCTGGCCGCCGCCTCACAGCTGAAGGGCTAGGGCCATGCGCGCCGTCGCCATAGCCCTCAGTCTCGCCGCCACCTTGATCAGCAGTTCCGCCCTCGCCGGACAGCCGGTGACACTGCGCAGCGAACTGGTCGATGGCAATGGCAAGGTGACCCTCAGCGACCTGTTCGACAATACCGGGCCAGCGGGAAATGTGGTGGTCGCCAACGGCGTCGAGCCCGGCCGAAATCAGGTTCTCGATGCGACCCAGGTGCAGCAACTGGCGCAGCGCTATGGCCTCGATTGGGCCAACAGCACGGGCCTGCGCCGTCTGATCGTTCGATCCGGACTAGAGGGCGCACCCACACAGACCACTGTTCGGCCCGTTGCCGCCGCCCGTTCCGCCTCGGCGGCCATGACGGAAGTCTTGACCTACAGCAGAAGCCTGTCCTCGGGCGATATCATCCAACCCGAAGACCTGACCTATAGCCCGGTTCTGGTTCAGGCCGTGCCCAACGACGCACCCCGCAATGCCGATGATGTAATTGGCATGAGCGTCAAACGTCCCCTGCGCATAGGCCAAGCCGTATCTGCGCGTGATCTGCTCGCCCCCGTGGTGATCCGCCGCGATGACCTTGTCCAAGTCACCTATCGCGATGGCAGTATCGTTCTGAGCCTTGAGGCAAAGGCCATGGGTCAGGCCGCGGTGGGAGAGCATTTGACCCTAATGAACACCAGTTCCAAAAAATCTATCGAAGCGGTGGCCATTGGTCCGGGCAAAGCCTTGACGGGTCCTGAAGCCGCCCAAGTTCGCCGGGAGCCAGCGTCACGCCGCTTGGCTTTTGCCCAATGATCCTGAGTAAGCGAGTTTACCCGATGACCTCTGCAAAAGCGCTTCGTTCGCTGATCGTCCTTATGGCCCTGCCCATGGCCGCCTGCTCGACGGTCACGAGCGCCGTTCGAGGGCCTGAAATGGCACCCATGGGTTACCCCGCACAGTTGGTGCCGCAATATCAACAGGTCATGATGCAGCCAGCGTCACGCGAAACGGGTGCAGCGTCGGCTAACTCCTTGTGGCGGAACGGGGCCCGCGCCTTCTTTATCGATCAGCGTGCCAGCCGGATCGGCGATATCCTCACCGTCCAGATCGAGATCGACGATAGCGCCGACGTCTCCAACGCAACCGATCGGTCACGAAACAGTACGACCACGGGTCAGATCGGGGGGCTATTTGGGCTGGAATCCACGATCGGGCGTCTATTGCCACCGGGCTTCGATAAAGAGTCTGGCCTCAACTATGGTGGCACCACCACCGGTTCGGGCAGTGGCTCGGTCAAGCGGCAGGAAAAGATCTCCCTCACCGTCGCGGCGCTGGTCTCGCAGGTCCTGCCAAATGGCAACATGATCATCCAAGGCCGCCAAGAGGTGAAAACTAACGGAGAGGTGCGTGAACTGACGGTCGCTGGGATCGTGCGTCCAGAAGACATCACGTCGTCCAACACGATCAAACACACGCAAATTGCTGAGGCGCGCATCTCTTACGGTGGGCGCGGCGATATTAGCCGTATGCAAAAGACACCGGCAGGACAGGCTTTGGTTGAGACCTTCTCGCCGTTCTGATCTGAGCGAAGTCTGATTGAGCCAAGGGCGCGGGGTCTGCTAGCATAGGGCCATGACCCTTGCGCTCTACTCCCATGCTGACATGGAGCATCATCATCCCGGCCCCGGCCATCCTGAGCGCTCGCAGCGTTTGGGGGCGGTGCTTGATGCCTTGGCCGATGGGTCAGACCTGAACCTGCTGCGGCGGGAGGCCAGCCTTGCCTCACTGGAGGATTTGCAAAGGGTTCACCCCCGCGCCCATCTGGAGCGCTTAATCGCCGCCTCGCCTGATCAGGGCCTGCATGAGCTGGACCCGGATACGTGCCTCTCTCCCGGCAGCGTCGCGGCCGCCCTGCGCGCGGCAGGTGCCGTGACCGACGCGGTCAAGGGTGTGGTCAATGGCGATCATGACCGCGCCTTCTGCGCCGTCCGGCCACCGGGGCACCATGCGGAACCCGATACGGCTATGGGCTTTTGCGTCTTTAGCAATGTGGCCATCGCGGCGCGGGTTGCCCAAAGCCTTGGCCTTGCCCGCGTGGCCATCGTCGATTTTGACGTCCATCACGGCAATGGCAGCCAAGCCGTGGTGGAGAAGGATCCCAGCCTGTTTCTGGCCTCGATCCATCAGGCCCCGCTCTATCCTGGCACTGGCGATCCGTCGGAGACAGGCGTGGGCAATGTTGTCAACCGTACCGTGCCGCCCCATGCCCCAAGGTCCCAATGGCAAAAGCGCTTTGAAAGTATGATGCCCGCCTTGGATGATTTCGCACCCGACCTAATTCTGATCTCGGCAGGCTTTGACGCCCACGCACGAGATCCCCTTGGCGGACAGTCTCTTCAAGCGGAAGATTATGCTTGGGCGACCCGCGCCATCTTGAACGTCGCGCGGCGTCATTGTGCGGGGCGGGTTGTGTCCTCGCTCGAGGGCGGGTACGACCTAGAAGCCTTGGGGCAATCAGCATTGGCGCATGTCCGCGCCTTGCAGGAGGGGTGAAGTCTTAGATCGCGAATTTCGACGTTCTAAGAACACAGCAAAATGGCTACCGAACCGTCGCCGAACGCGTCTGACCTGCCAACCACCCGTTCGGGTGCGAGCGCGCCTGTGCGCATCGTCTTGGCACGCCACGGCGAGCCCGCCCTCTCGCGCAAGATCAACCTTCCTCCCAAGGGCTACCTGTCCTGGTGGGCACAATATGAAGAGGGCAGCCTGAAGGCGGGACAGACGCCTCCGGCCGATTTGGTCTCCGTTGCGCAAGCTGCCGACATTATCATCGCCTCCACCCGCCCCCGCGCGATCGAGAGCGCGCAGGCGGTTTGTGACGGCCGGGCCTTTAGCTCGGATGCCCTGTTCATTGAGGCCCCCCTTCCGCCGCCGCCCTTTCCAAGCATTGTGCGGATGTCGCCGAGGCACTGGGGATTTCTGTCGCGTTTCTGGTGGTGGTTCTTCAACAATCACGCCGGGCAGGAAAGCCGCGCCGAGGCTACCGTTCGCGCTGCCGAGGCGGCAAGGCAGTTGACAGAGATGGCCGATCAGGGCCGCAACGTCCTCGTCGTCGCCCACGGCTTCTTCAATGAGATGATCGGTCTGGAATTGAAACGTATGGGCTGGAAGTTGGTCAAGGATCAGGGCTACAACTATTGGGCCCAAAAGCACTTCGTTCGGCGTTAAGCCCCGACCGACCGACAGACGACCACCGCCCCAAGGGTGATGGATTAGGACCGGAGACCGCATGACCACCGCCACTGACATCGCCGCCCTCAGCTTCGAACAGGCCCTAGCCGAGTTGGAAAAGATCGTCGCCGAACTGGAATCCGGTCAGGCTCCGCTCGAGCGGTCGATCGAGGTCTATGAGCGCGGCGCGGCCCTCAAGGCCCATTGCGAAGCCAAGCTCGAAGCCGCGCGCCTGCGGGTGGAAAAGATCGTTGTCGGTGCTCAAGGTGCCGTGGGCTCAGAGCCCGCCGAATTTAACTAGAGCCCGGCATGACCGCCGCTGCGCCAACCATCACCATCGAAGACTTTGACCGCGTGGATATCCGCGTCGGTACCATCCTCAAGGCCGAGCCCTTTCCGCAGGCTCGCAAGCCCGCCTTCAAGCTGACCATCGATTTTGGGCCAGCGATTGGCATCAAGCGGTCCTCGGCCCAGATCACCCAGCACTATGTCATTGATGAACTGATCGGCCGCCGCGTCGCCGCCGTGGTCAATTTCGCGCCGCGCCAGATCGGGCCCTTCATGTCTGAGGTTCTCTGCCTCGGCTTTCCTGATCCCCACGGCAATGTGGTTCTGGTCGATGTTGATCGCGCGGTACCCAATGGGGGACGTCTGTTTTGAGTTCTACCCCTGACGTCCCGAACCTACGCGACCGGATTGCGCGCGCCGCAGATCTGGTGACCGTCGCGCTCGATGAGTTGCTGCCCCGCTCGGATGGTCCAGAGCAACGACTGATGGAGGCCATGCGCTATGCCGCCCTCGGTCCGGGCAAGCGCCTTCGGCCCTTTTTTGCCCTCGAAGCGGCGGCTATGTTTGACCTTGAGGAGCGTCCCGTCCTTCGCGCCGCCTGCGCGCTTGAATGCATCCATGCCTACAGTCTGGTCCATGACGACCTGCCCTGCATGGATGATGACGATCTGCGCCGGGGTCGGCCAACCGTCCACAAGGCCTATGATGAGGCCACCGCCGTCTTGGTCGGGGACGCGCTACAGTCCGTCGCCTTTGAAATTATGGCCCATCCGGACACGCACGAGGACGGCAATATCCGAGCCCAGCTGCTCTATCGCCTCGCCGTAGCATCGGGGGCCACCGGCATGGCGGGCGGTCAGATGATCGACATTCTGGGTGTGCCCGATGACCTAGGAACGGCGGCAAGGATGCAGCGGCTCAAGACCGGCGCGCTTATCACCTATGCCTTTGAAATTCCTTTAATCTTAGCCCGATCAGGCGACAATGAACGCCACGCCCTGCTGGGATTTGCCCATGATCTGGGTCTCGCCTATCAGATTGTCGACGACCTTCTGGACGCCGAAGGCGAGGTCGAATTGCTTGGTAAGGCCGCAGGCGGCAAGGACGCGGCCAAGGGCAAGGCCAACTTTGTCACCCTCCTAGGCCTCGAACCGGCACGCGAGCGGGTGCAGATGCTCGCCGATCAGGCCCGCGCCCACCTTGCCCCCTTCGGTCATCGCGCCAAATTTCTGAAGGACAGCGTCGATTTCGTGCTAGATCGTCGCTCCTGACCGTCTGTATGGCTCTCAATTTTCTGTAAGGATCGGACCCTAAGTCCGAACGCATCATGGTTTCCAACACGCCTCTTCTCGACACTGTGACGATGCCTGCGGACACACGCGGCATGGCCCTTGGCCAGCTTCGTCAGTTGGCCGATGAGGTCAGGGCCGAGATGATTGACGCGGTATCGACCACCGGCGGCCATCTGGGCGCAGGCCTTGGCGTGGTTGAACTGACCGTTGCCCTTCATCACGTGTTCGAGACCCCGCGCGACATCCTCATCTGGGACGTCGGCCATCAGGCCTATCCGCACAAGATCCTCACCGGACGCCGCGACCGCATGCGCACCCTGCGCCAAGGCGGCGGCCTGTCGGGCTTCACCAAGCGGGCCGAAAGCGAATATGACCCATTCGGCGCGGCCCACGCGGCGACCTCGATCTCCGCAGCGCTGGGATTCTGTGCCGCCCGCGACCAGCGCGGTGACGACAATAAGGTGATCGCGGTCATCGGTGACGGCTCGATGAGCGCGGGCATGGCCTATGAGGCCATGAACAATGCGGCCGAGACCACCAAGCAGTTGATCGTGGTTCTCAATGACAATGACATGTCGATCGCCCCTCCCGTCGGTGGCATGAGCGCCTATATGGCCCGGCTCGTGTCGGGCGGCGGCTACCAGTCCCTGCGCACCGGCTCGTGTCGGGCGGCGGCTACCAGTCCCTGCGCAAGCTCGGCAAGACCATGGCCGGAGCCCTGCCCAAGCCTCTGCAAGAGGCTGCGCGTAAGGCCGAAGAATTTGCGCGCGGCATGGTCACGGGCGGCACCTTCTTCGAAGAGCTTGGCTTCTATTATATCGGCCCCATTGATGGGCACGATCTCGACAATCTGGTTCAGGTTCTAAAGAACGCCAAAGAATTCAATGACCGCCCGGTTCTGGTCCATGTGGTGACGCAAAAGGGCAAGGGCTATGCCCCGGCTGAAAACGCGGCAGACAAGTACCATGGCGTGGTCAAGTTCGATGTCGTGACCGGCAAGCAGGC